>JAOUIM010000334.1 GCA_029884035.1 Aquincola sp.
GACTGGTCGGCTGCCCGTGATGCCGAAGCCCGTCAGGCGATATTCGATCGACTCCGCAGCCGCTATGCCGTGAAGATCGCCGAAACCCCGTCGCCAGACGTGGCACGCCAGTGATGGGCGCCGCCCGCGCTGTGCTGCTGGGCCTGCTGACGGCCGTGATCCCGGTCGGTATCGCTCAGGCGCACGCACTGGAGCCCGGTTACCTGGAATTGCGTGTCATCGCTATAGATCGGTACGCCGTGCTGTGGAGGGTTCCCGCCGAGGGTGAGCGCCCCATGGCGATCGCGGCACGCCTGCCCGCTAACTGCGACCTGCGGGAACCGGGCGAGGCGCGCTGGGACGGTGGTGCCTATCTTGCGCGTTGGAGCACCACTTGCAGCGGCGGTCTGGCGGGAGGGACTCTGCGGATCGACGGGCTCGAGCGCACGTCCACCGATGTTCTGGCCCGCATCGATGACGGCGAGGCCGGCGCCGAGACGGTACGCCTCACACCGTCGCAGCCTGAGGCCGTGCTGGTCGGGCGCCGCAGCCTCGACCAGATCGCCGGCACCTACTTCAAACTGGGCGTGGAGCACATCCTCGGCGGCATCGACCACCTGCTCTTCGTGGCAGCGCTGTTGCTGGTGGTGTCGGGCTGGCGGCGTCTGGTCGGCACCATCACAGCCTTCACCGTCGCGCATTCGATCACCCTCGCGGCGTCGACGCTCGGCGTGATCGCCGTGCCGGTGGCTCCCGCGGAAGCGCTGATCGCGCTGTCGATTGCGTTCGTGGCGGCCGAGGTCCTCAACCGGCGGCAAGGCCGGCGAAGCCTGACAAGCGAGCGCCCATGGCTCATCGCCTTCTGCTTCGGCCTGCTGCACGGCGTGGGCTTCGCGAGTGCACTGACCCAGCTCGGCTTGCCGCACGGCGCCGTGCCGGCGGCGCTGCTGTTCTTCAACCTGGGCGTGGAGGCGGGTCAGCTGATGTTCGTCGCCGGCGTACTGCTGGCTGCTGCGCTGCTGCGCCGGCTGGCTCGGCTCCATGCGTTGCGCACACCAGCGGTCGTCCGGGCGCTGCCGCCATACGCGATCGGTTCTCTTGCGGCTTTCTGGGTGCTCCAGCGCATGGCAATGTTTTGAAAGGACTCACGATGATGTCGAAACCCACATTTGCACTGCTGGTCGCCGCGGTCTTGCCGGCATGGCTTCCCTCGGCTGTCGCACAGACCGCGCCCGCTTTGGTGTCGGCGAAAAGCGCAGAAGACCTGGCCAAGGAGCTGTCGAACCCGATCGCCAACTTGATCAGCCTGCCGATCCAATACAACTACGATCACAACATCGGCAGTGCCGATGGATACAAGTCGTTTATCAACGTCCAGCCCGTCATCCCGATCACGTTGAATCAGGATTGGAACGTGATCTCGCGAACCATCCTGCCGCTGGTGAGCCAGAACAACGTGGCGGGTCGGTCGGGCCGCCAATCGGGTATTGGCGACACCTTGCAAGCGTTCTTCTTCTCGCCGAAGGAACCCACCGCTGGCGGGCTGATCTGGGGCGCGGGGCCAGTGATGCTGCTGCCGACGGCGAGCGACGCATTGCTGGGCGGAAAGCAATGGGGCCTTGGGCCGACGGGGGTCGTGCTGACGCAGCGCGGGCCGTGGACGATGGGCGGGCTGGCCAATCACATCTGGTCGGTGGCCGGCGACAGCGACCGGTCGCCTGTCAACGCCACGTTCCTGCAACCGTTCCTGAGCTACACGACCGAGGGCGCGACGACCTACGACATTTCCACCGAATCAACCTACGACTGGAAGTCCAAGAAGTGGTCGGTGCCGATCGTTGCAACAGTGGCCCAACTGATGACGTGGGGGGATCAGCCTGTGCAACTCGGTGTGGCTACACGCTATTGGGCCGCTTCGCCGGACGCGGGGCCGCAAGGGTGGAGCTTTCGCCTTCAATTGACGTTCCTATTTCCGAAGTAGCGGCTACCCCATAGTGATGGTCATGCGCTGGACGCCCTTCGAACTTTGGGACGTCGTGCCGCTGTCGGAGCTTGCGCCGATTCCGCTGCTGCCGCTGACCGGGTTTTCGCTCGAGGAACTCGTCGATCGCCTGCCGACGACGATCTTTTGAAGCCTTGTCGCTTGCCATTAGCAGAATCTGCCGAGGCCGCTCGACGTGCCTGACGGCTTCAAGCTGGCACTCGTGTGGCGGCCCGCGCAGCCCGCGCTGAACAGAATCAGCGATGCTTCGTCGGGAAGCGACATCGAACATGGCACCCACCCGGCAGATGGGGCCTGCATTGCGCCTAGCCGCCCGCGTGGCGCTCGCGCTGGCCCTGTGGGCCGGCATGTCGGCGGGCGGCTGCGCGCAGCCTGCCGCGTCGAACAGAGCCGCGACAGCAGCACTGCAGGATCCGCCCGTCATGTCCGAAGAGGCAGGCTGGGAATGGGACTTCAGCTGGCAGGGTTGGGGCGGGCTGCACTACGCGCTGGTCGCGCACACGGCCGTCGGCGACCCCGGGTCGGTGCTGCGCTTCGACGAAGTCAGTCTGGCCGGAGCCGTCGGCGGCCGCCTGGAGGTCGACGGCGCCAACTTCAGCACCAGCGGGAGCCTGACGGGCTTCGACGATGGCTTCGAACTGCGTCGCGCCCGTGTGCGCCTGAAGGGCGGCGCGATCCTGGTCGTGCCGCTGCGCTACAAGCTCGAGTTTGGCTACGTGCCCAACAAGTTCAACCTGGCCGACTTCTACGTCGCCGTGCCCAACCTCGACTATGTCGGAGCCTTGCAGTTCGGCTATTTCCAGCCGTCGATGAGTCTGCAGATCCTGACCTCGAGCTGGGACATCGGCCTGATGGAGCCGGCCGCGCCGCTGCAGGCGATTGTGCCCGGCGATTCACCTGGCCTGAGCGCAGGGAAGCCTTGGGGCCGGGAGGCGGGCACCTGGAGTCTGGGCGCCTATGGCAGCAGTTCGGCGGCCGAGTACGGCAGCTCGATCAAGAACCTTTCGACGCTGATCGGTCGCATCACCTGGTTGCCGGTCGACGATCGCCGCGCCGACGGCGCGGCTGCGCCGCGGCTCGTGCATCTTGGCTTGAGCGGCAACCTGCAACTATCGAGCAACGGGCAATTGCGCTTTCGCGCGCGCCCGGAAAGCTACATCGCGCCCTATGTCATCGACACCGGCACGATCTCGACCGATCGCGCATCGACCGTGGCGCTCGAGGCCGCGTGGATGGATGGCAATCTTTCAGCACAGGGCGAGGTGCTGCAGACGGCGGTGGAGCAGACCGGCGTCGGCTGGCTGCACTTCGGTGGCGGCTATCTGCAGCTGAACTGGAGCGCCACCGGCGAGAGCCGGCCCTACGACCGCCAGACCGGCACCATCGGCCGGCTGCGGCCGCAGCGGGATTTCGGCTTCGGTGCCCACGAAGGCTGGGGCGCCCTGGAGCTGGCGCTGCGCGCGTCGTACACCGACCTGAGCGACGGCGGCGTGCAGGGCGGGCGGCTGTCGCTGCTGATGGGCGGAGTGAACTGGTACCTGTCGCCTCAGCTGAAGTGGATGTTCAATCTCGGCAGTGGCATGGTCCACGGAGGTGCCACGCCAGGCCGGATGCTGATCGCGCAGCTGCGCGTGGGGGTCGACTTCTGATGCCCCCAAAGCGAAAGGCTGCGATTCCGTCGAGTACGCAGAGCGGGAATACTGAGCCGCGCCGAGCAGGAGCGTGCACGTGAACCAGCCACGGTCCTGAGCGCGGCGCGCCTGGTCGTGTCCAAGCGCTGTCGCTGGTGCGAATCGTCGCCCAGCCGTCGCGCCGAACGCGAATCTACGCTCGATGGTGGTGCCGCTGGGGCTTGGGCTACGGCAACGCACACGCGGTGAAGCCGCCGAAGAAGTTCAAGTTCGCCGAGCGGCGCCTGGCCTACGACCATTGTCACCGCACCACGGGCGACAAAGGCATCCCCTACGCGTTCGAATCGGCGGATCGGTTGCTGAAGGACTTCTTCGCAGAGGTGGATCGCGTCATCAAGGAAGCGCAGCAATGAAGACCATCGTCATCGGCGTGATGCCCCAGGAGCAAATCCGGGCGAGGGCGATCGCCATCGCCAAAGGCGAGTACAAGCCCAGGCCGGGCGAACCCAAGATCTGGTTCACGTCCATGAAGTCGGTGGCCGAAGTACTGAGCGATCAGAACCGCGCGCTGCTGAAGGTAATCCGGGAGACCAACCCCGATTCCATGGCGGTGCTGGCCAAGGCCACGGGCCGGCAACCGGGGAATCTGTCGCGCACCTTGAAGACGATGTCGCGCTACGGGCTGGTGGAACTTCAACGAGAAAAGACCCACGTCAGGCCGGT
>JAOUIM010000335.1 GCA_029884035.1 Aquincola sp.
CGGCGCCAATGACCAGTGCGTGCGATGCGAGCAGGCGCTGCTGGCCTTCGATGCCGATCTCGTCGAGCAGGATGTGGCGCGAGTAGCGCAGCAACTGTGCGTCGTCCATCGGCGCATTGTGCGTGCAGGCCAGGCCGACATGGAACAAGGCCCGCGTCGGCGGGCCTTGAGCGTGAGTTGAGGCTGTAGCCGCTTACTCGGTCTTGGCCTCGGCCTTGCGTTCGACGGCGGTCTTCGAAGCCACCACCGTCTTGCCCTGCAATTGGTTCAGGGCCTGGCGCAGCGGCCAGTCCTCGGCGCTTCCAAATTCGGGCAGGGGCTTGACTGGCTCCTTGCTCTTGGCCTGCTGCTCCTCGAACTTCTTGCGCGCTTCGTCGCGTGCCTTGGTGCGCGCGTCGTCCTTCTTCTCGTCCTTGCCGACGAGGTGCTTGTCGAGGTCGGCCTCGCGCAAGCGCAGCGCGGCGAACACGTTGCCTTCGGCGGTTTCGTCGAGCCAGACGTCGGGCACGATGCCGGTCCCCTGGATCGAGCGCCCGGTGGGCGTGTAGTAGCGCGCGGTCGTGATCTTCAGCGCCGTCTCGGCGGTGAGCGGTCGCCACGTCTGCACCGAGCCCTTGCCGAAGGTCTGCGAGCCCATCACGATCGCCCGCTTGTGGTCCTGCAGCGCACCGGCCACGATCTCGCTGGCCGACGCCGATCCCTCGTTGACCAGCACCACCAGCGGCACCTTCTTGATCGCTTCCGGCAGTCGGCGCAGCGGGTCGGCGCTGCGGCGGGCGTAGAACTCCGGCGCGCTGGTGAAGGTGGCCTTCGAATCGGCCACCTGGCCGTTGGTCGTGACCACCACGGTATTGGCCGGCAGGAACGCCGCCGTGATGCCGACCGCGCCATCGAGGAGGCCGCCCGGATCGTTGCGCAGGTCGAGCACGACACCCTTGAGGTTCGGATCGGCTTTGTACAGTTCCTCGAACTTCTTCGCGAAATCGTCGACCGTGCGTTCCTGGAAGACCGAGATGCGCATCCACGCATAGCCCGGCTCGACCATCTTGGCGCGCACGCTCTGCTGGCGGATTTCCTCGCGCACCAGGGTCACCGGGAACGAGCGGGCCTCATCCTTGCGGAACACGGTCAGCGACACCTTGGTCGCCGGTTCCCCGCGCATGCGCTTGACCGCCTGATCGATCGACAGGCCCTTGACCGGCGTGTCGTCGATGCGCGTGATCAGGTCTCCGCTCTTCAGGCCGGCGCGGAAGGCGGGCGAGCCCTCGATCGGCGAGACGACCTTGACGAGACCGTCTTCCATCGCGATCTCGATGCCGATGCCGACGAACTTGCCGGTCGTGCCTTCGCGGAATTCGCGGAAGCTCTTCTTGTCGAAGTACTGGCTGTGCGGATCAAGCCCGGCCACCATGCCGGAGATCGCGTCGGTGATCAGCTTCTTCTCGTCGACGGGCTCGACGTAGTCGCTCTTGATCATGCCGAACACCGCTGCGAGCTGCTGCATCTCTTCGAGCGGCAGCGGCGTGAAGCTCGCGCGCGCCACCGCCTGCAGTTGCATCGTGGTCAAGGCACCGGCCACCGCGCCCAAGGCGACGAAACCGGCGATCTTCAACTTGGCGCCCATGCTGGTGCCTCCGGAACAAACTTCGCACGAATATACGCTGGAGCCCGCATTCGAATGCGTGAACAAGCGCAAAGTTCACCCCTCGGCTGGGGCATCCGCCTCACGGCGCTCGAATGTCACGACATGGTCGACCACCGGGCGGATGCCGATCCATTCGCCCACCTGGTGGTCGTGGTGGCTGGGCACATGGGCCAGCACCCGCTCGCCGGAGGCCAGGCGCAGGGTGTACAGGAACTCCGAACCCCGGAACGCCTTGCGCTCGATCCGTGCTCGCACCGGGGCCGCGTCGTCGTGGACGATGTCGTCGGCCCTCAACAGGACGTCGCATTCGTCGTTGGGGTACGCGCCCGGCAGCGGGCACTCCGCCGCATCGGCCAGGGCCCCCAGCGGGGTCATGACGCGCGGGCCCGCCGGCGTGGTCACCACGCGGCCGGGCGCGAACACGCCGTGGCCGATGAAGTCGGCCACGAACCGCGTCGCCGGCCGGTGGTACAGGCTGTAGGCGTCGTCCCATTGCTCGAGGCGGCCCAGGTGCATCACGCCGATCAGGTCGCCGATCGCGAATGCCTCGAACTGGTCGTGGGTCACGAACAGCGCGGTGATCCCGGTGCGCTGCAGGATCGTGCGGATGTCGTGCGCCAGGCGGTCGCGCAGGTCGGCATCGAGATTGGAGAACGGCTCGTCGAGCAGCAGCAGTTGCGGCCGCGGCGCCAGCGCGCGGGCCAGCGCCACGCGCTGCTGCTGGCCGCCCGACAGCTGGTGCGGGGCGCGCCGCGCCGCATGTCCCAGCCCGACAAGGTCGAGCACCTCGGCCGTGCGCGCCTGGCGGTCGGGGCGGGGCAGGTCGCGCAGGCCGAACGCGACGTTGTCCTGGACGCTGAGGTGCGGGAACAGCGCGTAGTCCTGGAACACCATGCCGATGCGGCGATCCTCGGGTGCGAGGTGGATCCCATCGTCGGCGAGCACGCGGCCGTCCATCTCCACGCGGCCGCCGGCCAGGCGCTCCAGCCCGGCTACTGCGCGCAGCAGCGAAGTCTTGCCGCAGCCCGAGGGCCCGATCAGCACGCCGATCTGCCCCGTGCCGAGCGTCAGGCTGACGCGGTCGACGGCATCATGACCGGCTCGCCGAGCGGCGTAGCGCACGCTCACGTCTCGCAGTTCCAGGAACATGGCTCTATGATAGCTGTTACAAATGAATGAGGATTGTTCGCATTCAGGGCCGCGCACGCGCGCCTGAGCGGGGTTGCCGATGCGCCTGCTCCTGACACTCGCCTGCGTCGTGCTTGCGCTGCCGGTGCTGGGCGTGTTCGGCGCCTGGCTTGCCTTTGACGAGGGCGCCTGGGCGGTGCTCTCGCACCAGGTGCACACCGTGTTGCCCGGGTACGCGCTGCAGTCGCTGCTCTTGGCCGTGGGCGTGGGCCTGGGCGTGGCAGCGATGGGCGCCGGTGCTGCAGCGGCGGTCGCGCTGTTCGAGTTTCCTGGTCGACGCTGGTTCGAGTGGGCGCTGTTGCTGCCGCTGGCGATGCCGGCCTATGTGCTGGCCTATGTCTACACCGACTTCCTGCAGTACAGCGGTGCCTTGCAGACCACGCTGCGCGCGGCCACCGGTGCGCAGGGCGCCTTGTGGCCCGACGTGCGCAGCCTGCCCGGGGCCATCGCGTTGTTCGTGCTTGCGCTGTACCCCTATGTCTACATCCTCGTGCGCACCTCCCTGGCCGAGCGCGGCATGCACCTGATGGAGGCGGCACGCCTGCTGGGTGCAGGTTTCTGGCGCCGCGTGCGCGAGGTGGCGCTGCCACTGTCGCGGCCGGCGTTGGTGGCCGGGGTCGCGCTGGCGCTGATGGAGACCCTGGCCGATTACGGCGTCGGCGCGTACTTCGGACTCACGACGCTGTCGACCGGCATCTACAAGGCCTGGCTCGTGATGAATGATCGCATCGCGGCGGCACAGTTGGCCTCGGTGCTGCTGCTCGCGGTGGCGGTCGTGCTGATCGCCGAGCGCCGCGCGCGCTCGCGCATGCGCTTTGCCGAGGCGCGCTCCCAGGCTGCGGGTGGACAGGAGGCGCGGCCGGTCGTGCTGCGTGGGGGGCTGGCGCTGCTGGCCTGGTCGCTGTGCGCGATCCCGGTGGCGTTCGGCTTTGTCCTGCCGTTCATGCTCCTGGCACAACTCGTGTGGGCCGAGGCGCGCCATGGTGCGTTCGGGCTGCCGCTGGCGCGATTCACCGGTTGGGCGTTGACCAGTTTCTCGCTCGCGTCGGTGGCGGCGCTGGCGGCGGCAGCGCTCGCGCTGGCGCTGGCCTTCGTGCTGCGCTGGGCCGCGCTCGGTGCGGGTGCCGGCTGGCGCACTCGTGCGCTTCGCCTGGGTGTCGGTGCGGTCTCGC
Source organism: Aquincola sp. (assembly GCA_029884035.1). Taxonomy (GTDB): domain Bacteria; phylum Pseudomonadota; class Gammaproteobacteria; order Burkholderiales; family Burkholderiaceae_C; genus CADEEN01. The sequence continues at coordinate 4,006 of JAOUIM010000335.1, forward strand.
TCGGCTACGCGGTGCCTGGTGCCGTGATCGCGGTGGGCATCCTGCTGCCATTGGGTGCGGTGCAGGCGCTGTGGCCAGCGTCGCCGGCCAGTGCCATCGTCACCGGGACTGCGCTCGGCCTCGTCTACGCCTACCTGGTGCGCTTTTCCGCCGTCGCGCTGCAGACGGTCGAGGCCGGCTACACGCGGCTGCCGACGAGCCTGGACGACAGCGCGCGCATGCTCGGCGCGTCGCGGGCGCGCCTGCTCGCTGCGGTGCATGCGCCGCTGCTGCGGCGCTCGATGCTCGCGGCCATGCTGCTCGTCTTCGTCGACGTTATGAAGGAG
>JAOUIM010000022.1 GCA_029884035.1 Aquincola sp.
GGCTTGCACCAGCATCGGCGCGTGGCCAACGCCGGCAAACTCCACCAGGTGTGCGTGCGGCCCGCGCTCGGTCATGGCCTGCGCGGTGGCATGCGACAGCAGGTCGCTCTCGGCGCCACGCAGCACGAGCGTGGGGACGCGCAGCGAGTCGTACGCGGCCCACAGCAGTGCCTCTGCCTGGACAGCCGACTGTGGCGTGGCAGCTGTGAACGGCACCGCGATCGCCGGATCGCTGCGCGGGACGAAGAATCCCTCGACGTCCTGCCTGAGCTGAGGGCGCGTCAGGGCCAGCCACTGCTCGCGTGTGTGCGGTCCGAAGCCCTGCGAGATCGCCCAGATCGCGTCGGCGGCCTCGTCCAGCGTGGCCCAGCGCGCCGGTCGGCCGACGTAGTTGCCGATGCGTGCGATGCCTGCGGGCTCGATGCGCGGGCCGACGTCGTTGATCACGAGCTTGCGCACGGGCGAATTGGCGAGCGCGGCCACGCCCAGGCCGATCAGGCCACCCATCGAGGTACCGACCCAATGCACCTCCCGGCCATCGAGGCGGGCGAGCAAGGTCACCATGTCAGCCACGTACTGCGGGACCTGGTATCCCATCGGGTCGGCCAGCCGGTCGGACACACCGCGCCCGACCACGTCGGGGCAAACGACGCGGTGCGTGGCGCTCATGGCTCGAGCCAGAGTGTCGAAGTCTCGTCCCTGGCGTGTCAGGCCATGCGTGCATACCAGTACGCGGGGATTGGCGGCATCGCCCCACTCCCAATAGGCCATGCGGTGCAGGCCGCGGTTGTCCAGGCATTGCACGTGGTCGAGGCGCGGGGTGTCAGACAAGGTCGGGTCTCCGATTCGATAATCGATGCTAACAATCCACGGAGAAACGACACATGCTCACCGGAAAGACGGCACTGGTCACGGGTTCGACGAGCGGCATCGGACTGGGCATCGCCAGGGCGCTGGCCACTCACGGCGCCAACATCATCCTGAACGGTTTCGGCGACGTCGAAGCGGCCAAGCGCGAGTTCGTCGACCTGGACTGTGAACTCGGCTACCACCCGGCGGACATGGGCGCACCCAGCCAGATCGCCGACATGATCGCCTACGCCGAGAGCACCCTCGGGCCCGTCGACATCCTGGTCAACAACGCGGGAATCCAGCATGTCTCGCCGGTCGAGGACTTTCCGGTCGAGAAGTGGGACGCGATCCTCGCCATCAACCTGACATCGGCGTTCCACACGACACGCCTGACGCTGGCGGGCATGAAGTCGCGCGGCTGGGGCCGGATCATCAACGTGGCTTCGACCCATGGTCTCGTGGCCTCGGCCAACAAGAGCGCATACGTCGCGTCCAAGCACGGCCTCGTCGGCTTCACGAAGTCGGTCGCGCTCGAGGCGGCGACAACCGGCGTGACCGTCAATGCGATCTGCCCGGGATGGGTGCTGACCCCGCTCGTGCAGAAACAGGTCGATGCGCGGGCGGCGGCCGATGGCGTGAGCGATGCCGAGGCCAAGCGCCGGCTGCTCGCCGAAAAACAGCCTTCGTTGCAGTTCACGACGACAGCGCAACTCGGCGAACTCGCGGTGTTTCTCTGCACCCCAGCGGCCGACAACATCCGCGGCGCGGCCTTCAACGTCGATGGCGGCTGGGCGGCGCAGTAGCTTGGCGAGCAGCGGACCGCCGCGCCCAGGCGGCTCCCAGGCGCCCGCGCCGGCGGGGACGCTGCGCCGGCGCCCCGGCAGGGGTGGTCATTTCGTCATCTGCACCGAGCCGCTGACCGTCGCGGTGACCTCGCCTTTCCCGGCCTCGGTGGGCAACGCCTCGTCGACCATCGCCCCCAGGGCCCTCGCGCGTGCCATGAGCGGCGCCGGACCGGCAGGCTCCTGAGTGGCGACGTTCACTTCTCTGACGGTGAATCCTGCGTAGCCGAACTGCTGGCTCATCTGCTGCGCCTTGGCACGCCAGCGCGCGATCGCCTGCGCGACCGCCTCGCCCTCGACCTTCTCGCGCGCTTCCCGCGACAGCGTGTAGCCCACGCGCGCGATCGTCATCGTCTGCACCCGGCCCGTGAGCTGAGCGATCGCTTCGATGTCCTTGCCCTGGACTGTCAACTCCGCGCTGCCGCTCCAGCCGTTGATCATCGGCGTGCCGCCGCGACTGCCCGGGTTGCTGTAGCGCGGGTAGAGGGAGAAGTTGCCGGTCTGGACCTCCACCTGATCGGGTCGGGCGATCCTGCGTGCCTCGGCGAGTGCCGCGTCGAGCGCCTGTTTGAGGCCGCTCTGCACCGCTTGTGCATCGGCGCCCTCGCGGGTCACGCTGAATACCACGCCAATTACGTCGCGCGCGGCCTCGATTGATGCGGTGGTGGTCAGGTTCAGCACGCCGGACGGCGGCGGTGCCGTCTGCGCGGTGGCCGCCGCCGCGGCGGTCAGGCCGGCAGCTGCGACGAGACAGATCGGGGTCACGAAGCGGCGCATGGAGCTCCTCGGTTTTGACTGGTACGCACGGGCACGGGTGTTCCGAAGCGCGCCGCGAGCAGTTCGCGTTGACTTCGAAGTCCGAGGCGCAATTTGTGTAACAGCCGGTCAGGGTAGGAAATTCGGCCCTCCCGACTTGTAACATCCATGGCTGTTACAGATGGAGTGTCTCCGATGAATGCACCTGCCCAAGCCCGTCCTGACCGCGTGGTCGTCGTCGACGACGACGCCCGCATTCGGGACCTGCTGCGCCGCTACCTGACGCAGGAAGGCTTCGAGGTCCTCCTGGCCGAGGACGCCAAAGCGCTGAACCGGCTGCTGACCCGCGAGACGATCGACCTGATCGTGCTCGACCTGATGTTGCCCGGGGAAGACGGCTTGTCGATTTGTAGACGCCTGCGCGCTGCGAACGACGCGACGCCGATCATCATGCTCACGGCCAAGGTCGAGGACGTGGATCGCATCGTCGGGCTGGAGGTTGGCGCGGACGACTACCTGCCCAAGCCCTTCAATCCACGCGAGCTGCTGGCGCGCATTCACGCCGTCCTGCGGCGCCGTCCGGCGATGGAAGCGCCGGGTGCGCCGGCCAAGGAAGCGCAGACGGTGACGTTCGGCCCCTTCGAGTTCGATCTGTCGCTGCGCCGCCTGACCAAGGACGGCGAGCAGATCGCGCTGACCACTGGCGAGTTCTCGATGCTCAAGGCGCTGGTGCGCCACCCGCGCCAGCCTTTGAGCCGCGACAAGCTGGCGCAACTGGCGCGTGGCCGCGAATTCGAGCCCTTCGATCGCAGCCTGGACGTGCAGATCTCGCGCCTGCGCAAGATGATCGAACCCGATCCGTCGCAGCCGCGCTATATCCAGACCGTGTGGGGCGTCGGCTACGTGTTCGTGCCCGATGGAGCGAGCTGAGTAGCCTCGGTCTTAGCCGTTTCGCGGCCCTTGCGCCGCGAGCCCGAGGGGCCGGCCGGGCCCTCCTCGGGAACGGCCCGGCGCGGCATCCCCGGCACTCCCCCGCATAGTCCTCGTTCATGGCGAAAGCGCGCCCCCTCGGCCTGACCCTCTTTTCGCGCACGTTCTTCCTGCTTGCGCTGCTCCTCGGCGCGGGCATCTTCGCGTGGGTGCAGACACTGCGCGCGCTCGAGCTCGAGCCGCGTGCGGTCCAGGCAGCCCAGCAGGTGGCCAGCCTGGTGAATCTGTCGCGCGCCGCGCTGCAGTACACCGACGGCATCAACCGGGTTGCGGTCGTCAAGACCATGACCGACCGGGAGTCCATCCGCGTCTTGCCGCGCGAACCGGGCGACCGGTTCGAGCCGTTCGAGGTGGATCGCTTCACGCGCCGTGTCGGCGCCGAGCTGCGCTCGCGACTCGAGCCGGGCACCGTGATCGCGAGCGCGGTCAACGGCCAGCCGGGGCTGTGGGTCGGCTTCACGATCGAGCGCGATGCGTTCTGGCTTCAGGCCGACGCCGCGCGCGTGGTGCCGCTGACCCCGGGCACCTGGTTCGTCTGGGTCGGCATCGCGCTGGTGGCCACGCTGGTCGGCTCGATCGCGATCGCGCGTCTGATCAACGCGCCGCTGCGCGACCTGAGCTTCGCTGCGAGTCGCATCCGCGAGGGCGAGTTCGACTCCGTCCTCGACGAGAACACGCTGACTTCCGAAATCCGCGAGGTCAACATCGGGTTCAACCGCATGGCCCGCGAGCTGGCCAAGGTCGAGGAGGACCGTGCGGTGATGCTGGCCGGCATCAGCCACGACCTTCGCACGCCGCTGGCGCGGCTGCGGCTCGAGGTCGAGATGAGCGTCAACGACGAGGAGGCGCAGCGCAACATGGCGCTGGACATCGATCAGCTCGACGCGATCATCGACAAGTTCATGGACTATGCGCGGCCCGGCGAGGCCAGGCTGGTGCCGGTAAACTTGGCTCAGCTGGTCGACAAGGAGATCGCAACCTTCCGCGAACCGCGCGAAATCAGGATCATTTCACGGCTGGCGATCGACCTGCGCGTGATGGCCGACGAGATCGAGCTGGGCCGCGTGTTCGGCAACCTGTTCGAGAACGCGCGCCGCTATGGTCGCAGCAACGACACCGGCATTGCAGTGGTGCACGTGGGCTATGCGCGTTCGGGCCCATGGATCATCGTGGCCGTTCGCGATCACGGCCCCGGCGTCGCACCCGAGAAACTGGCCCAGCTGACGACGCCGTTCTACCGTGGCGACGCGGCACGTACCGCTGCCACCGGCGCGGGGCTGGGGCTGGCGATTGTCGAGAAGGCGGTGCAGCGCATGGGCGGGCAGTTCGATATCGACAACGCGCCCGAGGGCGGTCTCGTCGCGCGTGTCCGGCTCAAGCGTGCCCCTTGAGCGCCGGCCGCCCGTTGCGGCGGTCGACGCCGGCCGGGGTTCCTGTGCGCGCCTGCGGACCGTGCGGGCGCGGCCGCAGGCGCTAACGCGCAATGAGCAGCGCCACAGCGCGTGCCTCGATCGCGCGGCCCTCGCCCACTGGCCCCATCTTCTCGGCCGTCTTCGCCTTGACGTTCACCCGGTCGAGCGCAACGCCGAGCACCTGCGCCAGCCGCTCGCGCATCGCCAGGATGTGCGGGGCCAGCTGGGGTGCCTGCGCGATGACCGTGCTGTCGACGTTGGCGATCTCGAAATCCGCGTTCCGCACGAGTCGCACCGCTTCGGCCAAAAGCACCATCGAGTCGGCACCCTTGAAGCGCGCGTCGGTGTCCGGGAAGTGGCGACCGATGTCGCCAAGCGCCGCCGCTCCGAGCAGGGCGTCGATGATCGAATGCGCCAGTGCATCCGCATCGCTGTGACCGGCCAGCCCCATCGTGTGCGGCACGGTCACGCCACCGAGCACCAGCGGCCGGCCCGCCACGAGCGCGTGAATGTCCCAGCCTTCGCCGATGCGCAGCGTCATGGTGCCTCCGTGGGCTGTTCGGCGATGCGCCACAGCACGCCGGTGGGGTCGAACAGAACGAAGTCGCGCAAACCCCACGGGCGCATGGCGGGGGACTCGACGCGCGTTCCGTACTTGGTGGCCACCGCTGTCGCGTTCGCATGCCACGCGTCGAGCTGCTGGGTCATCAACGACATCATGAAGTTGCCGGCATGCGTCGGCTCGTAGAACGCCTGCAGCAGGAATGCCGCAGCGCCGCGACGCAGTGCCACGACATCGCCGTAGTCGCCATGCACCGTGAAGCCGAGGTCGCGGTAGAACGCGAGTGAGCGGGCCAGGTCGCGCGCCGGCACGAACGCCTGGATCGCTTCGCGTGACGCCAGCACCCGTTCGGCGCGTGCAAAGTCCTCGGCGAAGGTGAGCTTGAAGTTGCCGGCATCGCCGGCAACGAGCCTGGGCGCATGGCCGAGCGCCTCGACAGCGCTCGACTCGTCGGTCACCGCATGGCCGGCGCGCGCCAGTGCCTCGCGCAGCAGACCGAGCCTGAACATCTGCGGCGTCTGCGCCGCCCACTTGCCGGAACGGTCGATCGTCGCGGTGGCGCGCTGGCCGGCATCGGCAGCTTTCAGCGTGTCGGCCACCGGCAGTGCGAGCAGACCGCCGACGGGGTCGTCAATGCAGGCGTCGATCAGGCGCTCGATCGCCGCGGGCTCGACCAGACAGCGGGCCGCATCATGCACGAGCACCCAGTCGCGATCGCGCACGCCGCGCTCGCCCAGCGCCTGCAGCCCCGCGGCGACACTGCCGGCGCGGGTCGCGCCGCCGGATCGCGCGGTCCAGCCTGAAAATCCAGGCGCGGCCGACTCGAACGCCACGTCGTCGGGCGCCAGCACGACGAGCGTGCGCGCGACGCGTGGCACCCGCGCCAGTGCAGCGAGCGTGTGCGCGATCACGCTGCGCCCGCCGACCGGCACGTACTGCTTCGGGACCTCGGCACCCGTGCGGCTGCCGGTACCGGCGCATGGCACGAGGGCGTAGCAGAGTTCGACCGGCGGCGTTGGCATGAAGGGCGATTCTAGAATCCGCCCCCTCACGGCCCACTTCATGCAACTGCCCGCCATTGCTCCCGGCAAGCGTTTCACGCTGGCGCGTCCGTGGGTTCGGCCGATGCCTTGCTGCTGGCACGCCTAGCGCAGCAGAGCGCGGCGCAGGGTCGCCTGACCGCCATCGTGACCGCGGAACCGGCCGACGCGCAGCGCCTGGCCGACGAGCTGCCGTTCTTCGCGCCAGAACTGCGCGTGGCACTCTTCCCCGACTGGGAGACGCTGCCCTACGACACGTTCAGCCCGCACCAGGATCTAATTTCCGAGCGGCTGGCCACGCTGTGGCGGCTGTGGTCGACGAAGGACGTGGACGCGGTGTTGCTGCCGGCGACCACCGCGCTCACGCGTCTGGCACGTCCGTCGTTCCTCGCAGCGACGACGTTCCAGTTCAGGCAGAAGGACAAGATCGACGAAGCGTCGCTGAAGGCGCAGCTGACGCTGGCGGGCTACGCGCATGTGAGCCAGGTCGTCGCGCCGGGCGAGTATGCGGTGCGCGGAGGCCTGATCGATCTGTTCCCGATGGGCTCGGCGGTACCCTACCGCGTCGACCTGTTCGGCGACGAGATCGATTCGATCCGCACGTTCGACCCGGACTCGCAGCGAAGCCTGTATCCGGTGCCGGAGGTGCGACTGCTGCCCGGGCGCGAGTTCCCGCTCGACGACGCCGCGCGCACCACTTTCCGCGCCCGCTGGCGCGAGAAGCTCGAAGGCGATCCGACCAAGAGCCGTATCTACAAGGACCTCGGTGCGGGCATCGCCACCGCGGGCATCGAGTACTACCTGCCGCTGTTCTTTGAGCAGACCGCGACTGTCTTCGACTTCGTCGCAGGCGCACAACTCATCCTGCACGGCGACGTCGACGCGGCGCTTGCGCGATTCTGGATCGACACGCGCGAGCGCCACCGCTTCCTGCAACACGACCCGGAACGGCCGATCCTGCCTCCCGAGGAGATCTTCTTGCGCGTCGAGGAGTTCTTCGGGCTGACGCAACCGCACGCGACGCTTGCCCTGCGCGGCAGTGAGGCTGTCGACTGGGCAAGACCGCTGCCAGATCTGGCGGTGGACCGCAATGCCACCGAGCCGCTGGCCCTGCTGGAGCGCCACCTGTCGAGCACCCCGGCAAGAGTGCTCATCGTGGCCGAAAGCGCAGGCCGGCGCGAAAGCCTGCTTGACCTGCTGCGCGACCACCGCATCGACGTCCCGAGCGTCGCCTCGCTGGCGGAGTTCGACGCCGGCGACGAGAAGGTCGCGATCGCAGCCGCGCCGCTGGCCGCCGGCTTCCACTGGCAGCGTGACGACGGGCCTGCGATCCAGTTCGTCACCGAGACCGAACTGTTCGCCACCTCGCCGACCGCGCGCCGACGCAAGAAGCAGGAACAGGCCTCCAGCGTCGAGGCGCTGATCAAGGACCTGTCGGAGCTGAAGATCGGTGACCCGGTGGTGCACGTGAACCACGGGATCGGCCGCTACCAGGGTCTGCTCAACATCGACCTGGGCGACGGTCCCTCTGAATTCCTGCACCTCGAGTACGCCGACAAGGCCACGCTGTACGTGCCGGTCTCGCAGCTCCACCTGATCGGCCGCTACACCGGCGTGTCCGCCGAAGAGGCACCACTGCACAAGCTCGGCTCCGGCCAGTGGGAGAAGGCCAAGCGGCGCGCCGCGGAGCAGGTGCGCGATACCGCGGCCGAACTGCTCGCGCTGTATGCGCGCCGCGCGGCCCGCGAAGGCCATCCTCACCGCTACTCGGCGCACGACTACGAGGCTTTTGCCGCGAGCTTCGGCTTCGAGGAGACTGCCGATCAACGCGCGGCGATCCACGCCGTGATCCAGGACATGGTCAGCCCGAAGCCGATGGACCGCCTGGTCTGCGGCGACGTGGGGTTCGGCAAGACCGAGGTGGCGCTGCGCGCCGCCTTCGTCGCGGTGCTCGGCGGCAAGCAGGTGGCGATCCTGGCACCGACGACGCTGCTGGCCGAGCAGCACTACCAGACCATCGTCGACCGCTTCGGGCCCTGGCCGGTGAAGGTGGCGGAGCTCTCGCGCTTTCGAACCGGGAAGGAAGTGTCCGCCGCGCTCGAGGGTCTGGCCGCCGGCACGATCGACATCGTGGTCGGCACGCACAAGCTGCTGTCCAAGGACGTGAAGTTCGCGCGCCTGGGCCTGCTCGTGATCGACGAGGAACACCGCTTCGGCGTTCGCCACAAGGAGGCGATCAAGGCGCTGCGCGCGGAGGTCGACGTGCTCACGCTGACCGCCACGCCGATTCCGCGCACGCTGGGCATGGCGCTCGAGGGCTTGCGCGATTTGTCGGTGATCGCCACGGCGCCGCAGCGGCGGCTCGCAATCAAGACCTTCGTGCGCAACGAGGGCACGGGCACGATCCGCGAGGCCGTGCTGCGCGAGCTAAAACGAGGCGGCCAGGTCTATTTCCTGCACAACGAGGTCGAGACGATCGAGCACCGGCGCGAGAAGCTGGTCGAACTGCTGCCCGAAGCGCGCATCGCCGTGGCCCACGGCCAGATGCCCGAACGCGAGCTCGAGCGCGTGATGCGCGACTTCGTCGCACAACGGCACAACCTGCTGCTGTGCTCGACCATCATCGAAACTGGCATCGACGTGGCCACAGCCAACACGATCGTCATCAGCCGCGCCGACAAATTCGGCCTCGCGCAACTGCACCAGCTGCGCGGCCGCGTCGGCCGCTCGCATCACCAGGCCTACGCCTACCTGCTGGTGCCCGACGTCGACAGCCTCACGAAGCAGGCGGCGCAGCGGCTCGAGGCGATCCAGCAGATGGAAGAGTTAGGCAGCGGCTTCTACCTCGCGATGCACGACCTCGAGATCCGCGGCGCCGGCGAGGTGCTGGGCGAGCACCAGAGCGGCAACATGATGGAGGTGGGCTTCCAGCTCTACAACGACATGCTCGCCGAAGCCGTGCGCTCGCTGAAGGCCGGCCGCGAACCCGATCTGCTGAGCCCGATCGGCGGCCTGTTCGGTGCCACCACCGAAATCAACCTGCATGCCCCCGCGCTCTTGCCCGACGCCTACTGCGGCGACGTGCACGTGCGGCTGTCGCTGTACAAGCGCCTGGCCACGGCCGACAAGGGCGAGCAGATCGATGCGTTGCTCGAAGAGATCACCGACCGCTTCGGCAAGCTGCCGCCGCAGGGCCAGACCCTGTTCGACACGCACCGCCTGCGCGTGCTGGCCAAGCCCTACGGTGTGACCAAGGTCGATGCCGGGCCGAAACTCACGGTGATCGGATTTCGCCCCAATCCGCCGGTCGACGCGATGGCGATCATCGGCCTGGTGCAGAAGAACCGTCATGTCCGGCTGGCCGGAAACGACAAGTTGCGCATCGAGCGTGACCTGCCCGACGCCCCCGCACGCGCGCAGCAGGTGCGCGACGTGCTGCGCGCACTCGGTCCGCCCAGGCCCTAGTCTTGCAGCGGCGCGTCGATCGCGTCGACGACCTTGAGCGCAGCGACCACGTCCGATTGCGTCACCATGCCCACGAGTCGGTCGCCCTCGCCCAACACGGGAATGTGGCGGTGTCCGGAACTGTTGAACAGAAGCACCAGATCGGACAACGTGCGATGGGCTCGCGTCGTGCGCACCTTGCGCGTCATGATCTGGCCGACGACCTCAGGCCGGCCCGGGTGCGAGGCTCTCGACCGGCTGATGAAACGTCGCAGGCGCTGGTCGAAGCCATGGTGCACGTCGAGCGACGCGGCCTCGAGAAAGTCGGTCAGCGTCACGATCCCGACGACATGCCTGGCGCGGTCGATCACCGGCAGCGTCTTCAGGCCGTGCTTGCGGAGCAAGGTCCAGGCCTCCTGCAGCGGTGTCGCGTACTCGACAGTCGTCACGTCGCGCGTCATGACGTCTGCGCAGCGCGTGTGTGCCAGGCGACGCTCGTGCGCGAGCCGCTGCGTGCGGTCGATCAGTTCGTGCAGCTCGTCCCGACTCACGTCGAGGATCTGGTTGTAGCGCGCCAGCACGGCGTCGAGATCCTCCTCGGTGACCTGACTGGGATGCGGTGGCGCCGGCCGGTGCGGGTATTGGTGTCCCGTGGCGCGATGGAACGCCCAGCCCATCGCCGTCAGCAGCAGCGAGTTGACCAGCACCGGGAATAGTGCGGCGCCCGGGTTGGTGACGCCGCTGATTGCCATCAGCAATGCGCTGGCTCCGCCTGGTGGGTGCAGGCTGCGAAGCGCCAGCATGGCCGCGATCGCCAGCGACACGGCAGCAGCCGCGGCGAAGTCGGTCGACGGAATCGCGTGCACGCAGGCGATGCCGACCACGGCGGATATCGTGTTGCCGACCACCACGGCCCAGGGCTGCGCCAGCGGGCTGGCCGGCACGCAGAACACAAGGACCGCACTGGCACCCATGGGGGCGACGATCCAGTGCAGTCCCTCGGGAAGGCCCAGGGCATGGCTGGCGAGCGCGGTCACCAGAATGCCCAGCATCGCGCCGCAGACCATCCGCACGCGTTCGGCCCGTGTGACGGCCATCGGCGCGGGCCACAGCCATCCCTGCGAGCGGGTCGTGAGCGAAGGTGACACGGGGGGCGAGGTGGACATGGGTGGCCCAACGGCTGCCCAGTATCGGCGAAGCGCATGTCGACGGCACCGCCGCCGCGAGGCGGGACCGGCTCAGGCCGCCTTCTTCGTGGCGACGGGAGTCAGCACCCGGATCGACTCGATGACGCAGGGTACGGCTGGACCCTGGCCGATCACGGTCAATGTGTCGAGCCGGCCGAGCGAGCCTGCCGTGCCGTCGTAGGCAAGGCGCTGCGCGAAGCGCAGCCCCGGACAGGGGGCTCCGAAGGTGACGAGGTGGCGACGCTGCACGCCGGTATAGACGATCAGATGCTCGCTGTCGAGCACGTTGAAGCCGTCGAGACGGAAGTCGGGGATCGAGTTGACCGTCTCCGCGGGCGCAAGGCCCCTTGCGGTCAATTGCTCCGTCCAATGCTCGTCGGGCGTCGACGCACATGCCGCCGCCACGATGACCACTGCCAGCAGTGCCGATGGGTTGCGAAAGCGGTTCATGGACAAGCTCCTTGATCCTGGGTGTCGATGCGCACACAACGCGGAGAACGTGACGACGGTGCACCGGCCGGATAATCACTCGCTCTCGATGACCGCTCGCAACGTCCTTGACCCCGATCTCCACTGACCCGGCCGGCCTCACGGTGCGCGGCTTCGTGCCACCACTTGCGCTGGCCGACTTCCGCCTGATCGCGTTCGACATGGACTCCACGCTCATCAGTATCGAGTGCGTCGACGAGATCGCGGACGCGGCGGGGCGCAAAGCCGAAGTGGCCTCGATCACGGAGGCAGCGATGCGCGGCGACATTGCCGACTACAAGGAAAGTCTGCGCCGGCGCGTCGAGTTGCTGGCCGGCGTGCCCGTGGCAGCGCTCGAGTCGGTGTACCGGGACCGCCTGCGCCTGAACCCGGGCGCCGAGACCCTGGTGCGCGCGTGCCAGGTCGCAGGCCTGAAGACCCTTCTCGTCTCTGGCGGCTTCACCTTCTTCACCGACCGCGTCCGCGACCGGCTGGGCCTGGATTTCACGCGCAGCAACGTGCTCGAGGTCGCCGACGGCGTGCTCACCGGGCGGATGGTCGATCAGCCCTGGGGCGACATCTGCGACGGCGCCGAGAAGCGCCGCATGCTGCTGGAGACCTGCGCGCGCCTGGCGATCGCGCCGCGCCAGGCGATCGCGGTGGGTGATGGCGCCAACGACCTGCCGATGATGGGCGAAGCTGGCCTGTCGGTGGCCTATCACGCCAAGCCGAAGGTCCGCGAGCAGGCCATGGTCGCAATCGACGAGGGCGGGCTCGATCGCCTGCTCGAGGTGCTTCGCCCATGAGCGCGGCGCGTGGCGCTGCCACCGCGCTGTTGATGCTGGTGGTGCGGACCGCAGCCGCGCAGGCGGATCCGGGGGCGGTCGCTGGCGAGAGCACAGCTGCAGTCATCGCGCGCAACAGCCCGCAGGCCGTGGCCGAGCTGTGCCAGATGGCGCGGCGGGGCGACGCCGAGTCTCAGTACCAGCTGGCCTGGATCTTCACCCACGGCCGAGGCGAGGAGCGCCGCGACGACTGGGCCTCCTACCTGTTCTTTGCCGCGTCGGCGCAAGGCCATGCCGATGCGAAACGCATGCTGCAGTCGGTAAGCTGGCCTGCAGCCGAGGTGCCCGAGTGCATCGCCCGCAGCGGCCCGCGTCCCGCCGCCGCGACGCCAGCGACAGTGCACGTGCAGGCCCCGGCGCACATCGAGCGCCTGGTGCGCAGGCTGGCACCGCAGTACAAGGTCCAACCTGCGCTCGCGCTCGCGATCATCGCGGTCGAGTCGAATTTCGATGCCTACGCCGTCTCTCGCAGCGCGGCGATGGGTCTGATGCAGCTGATTCCCCAGACCGCGAAGCGCTTCGGCGTGCACAACGCCTTTGACGCGCAACAGAACATCCGCGGCGGCCTGGCCTACCTGCGCTGGCTGCTTGCCTACTACCAGGGTGATGTGACGCTGGTCGCAGCGGCCTACAACGCCGGCGAAGGTGCGGTCGACCGCCACAAGGGGGTGCCGCCGTTCGACGAGACGCAAGAGTACGTTCGGCGCGTGGTCGCGCGTGTCGGCAGTGCGCCGCACGCGTTCGATGCGCGCGTCACAGCCGCGTCGCCCAGTCTTGAAGAAATCCGCAGCGTCAAGCGCTGAGTTGACTCCAGATCCTCTCCAGCCGTTTGACGCTCACGGGCTGCGGCGTTCGCAGTTCCTGCGCGAAAAGACTGACGCGCAGCTCCTCGAGCACCCAGCGGAACTCGTCGAGCCTGGCGTCGGGAGCACCGCGCCGCTCGGCCACCCGTCGCATCCAGCGCTGTTCGAGCGGCTTCAGTTCGGCCAGACGCTGGGCGTCGCGCAAGGGCTCGACGCGCTGCTTGTCGAGCCGCATCTGCACTGCGCGCAGGTAGCGCGGCAGGTGGCCGAGCGCGATCCAGGGCGTTTCGAGCACGAAGCGCTTGTGCACCAGTCGCGCCAGCTGCGCCGACACGTCTTCGACCACGTCCTTCGGCGGCCGCGCGTCCTTGAGCTTTCGCGTGGCATGCGCGAACTCCTGCAGCGCGGCAGCGACGGCGCGCGCCACCTCGTGGGCAATCAGGTTCAGTCGCGCACGGCCGGCTTCGACGCGGGCTTCGAAGGACGTTGCGTCGCTGGGCAGCGGGTCGGACAGGAATGCGCGATCGAGCGCGAGGGCGACGATCTGGTCGCGCAGGTCCTCCTGCGTGCCCAGCGACATGAACTGGGTGGCCATGCGCTGAAGGTCGGGGATGTTCTTCTCGAGGAACTTGAGCGGATCCTTGAGCTGCAGCGCCACGAGCCGCCGCAGGCCCGCGCGGTGGCGCGCTGCGGCGACGTCGGGTTCGTCGAACACCTCGATCTCGACGTGGGCGCCCTTGTCGACGAGGGCCGGGAAGCCGACCAGCGATTGGCCCGCCTTTCGCACCTCCATGAGCTCGGGCAGCTCTCCAAAGGTCCACGCCACGAACCGGGCTTGCGACGGCGCGATTGGCGTCGCCGGCGTGACCCGTTGCGCGCGAGTGGGTGTGGCCGACCCGTCTGGCGCCGCGATTGCTGCCACTGGAGTCGTCTTCAGCGCCGCGAGTGCCTGGAAGGCCGTGCGCGCTTGTCCACCCAATTCGGCCTTGAGTGCCGCCAGGTGGCGTCCGACGCCGAGCTGACGGCCATGCTCGTCGACCACGCGCACGTTCATGAAATGGTGCGCAGACAAGGTCTCGACCTTGAAGTCCGTGCGCTGCACGGGCAGTTGCGTGCGCTCACGGACCGCGCAGAGCAGCGCGTCGACGAGGCTGCCGTCGCCGAAGCGCAATGACATCGCGAGGGTTGCGGCGCTGTCCGCCAGCGGCACCAGGCGCGCGCGCGGCTTCTGCGGCAGGCTCTTCAGCAACGCGACGATCTTGGCCTCGAGCATGCCCGGCACTAGCCACTCGCAGCGCTCGTCGCTGACCTGATTGAGCGCATAGATCGGTACGGTCACTGTCAGGCCGTCCTTCGGGTCACCCGGCTCGTGAAGGTAGTGTGCTGCACAGTCGATGCCGCCCAGCCGGATCACCTTGGGGAAGGCGTCGGTCGTGATTCCGGCGGCTTCGTGGCGCATCAATTCGTCGCGTGTGAGCTTGAGCAGGTTCGGCTGGCGCTTGACCTCGTCGCCATACCAGCGTTCGAGGCCGGCGCCGCCCGTGATGTGTGCCGGCAGCTGCTGGTCGTAGAAGGCGAAGATCAACTCGTCGTCAACCAGCACGTCTTGTCGCCGCGCCTTGTGCTCAAGTTCGCGTACCTCGCGAACGAGCCGGTCGTTGTGCGCCAGGAACGGAAGCTTCGTTTCCCAGTCGCCCGCCACCAGCGCTTCGCGGATGAAGATCTCGCGCGCCATCACGGGATCGACGCGCGCATAGGCCACGCTTCGCTGCTGATAGACGACGAGGCCATACAGCAGCCCGCGTTCGAGGGCCATCACCTCGCCGGCCTTCTTCTCCCAGTGCGGGTTGCTGAGCTGGGTCTTGATCAGGTGGCCGCCGATGCGCTCGATCCACTGCGGTTCGATCGCCGCCAAGCCACGCCCGAACAGGCGCGTCGTTTCGACCAGTTCCGCCGCGATCAGCCAGCGCCCCGGTTTCTTTGACAGGTGCGCGCCTGGGTGGCGCCAGAACTTGATGCCGCGCGCGCCTTGGTACCAGTCGTCGTCGTCGGCCTTGCAACCGACATTGCCGAGCAGCCCCGACAGCAGCGCGAGGTGCACCTGCTCGTAGTTGGCCGGCGCTGTGTTGACGCGCCAGCCATGCTCGGTGACGACGGTGAGCAACTGCGAGTGGATGTCGCGCCACTCGCGCACTCGGCGCGGCGACACGAAGTGGTCGCGCAGGCGCTGTTCCTGCTGGCGGTTCGACAGCTTGTGGACCTGCAGGCTGCCACCACCACGGCCCGGCTCGCAGGCCGGACCGGCTCCGCGGGTCCGGCCGTGCGCAGGCGCGGCCGGCTCCTGGACGCTTCGCCCTCGCCCTTCCTCGATCCAGCGCCACAGCTTCAGGTAGCCCATGAACTCCGACTTGTCATCGTCGAAGAGCTTGTGCTTCGCGTCCGCGGCCTGCGCCTGCTCCACCGGCCGGTCGCGCACGTCCTGGCCAGAGAGCGCCGCAGCGATCACCAGCACTTCAGCCAGCGACTGGCGCTCCCTGCCCTCGAGGATCATGCGACCGACGCGTGGGTCGAGGGGTAGCCGTGCGAGGGCGCGGCCCAGCTCGGTGAGTTCATTGCGCTCGTCGACCGCGCCGAGCTCGTTGAGCAGTGCGTAGCCGTCGGCGATTGCCTTCTTCGGCGGTGCTTCGAGAAATGGGAACTCTTCGACCATGCCCAGGCCGAGCGAGGCCATGCGCAGGATCACGCCGGCCAACGACGAGCGCAGGATCTCCGGGTCGGTGAAACGCGGGCGGCTGGCGAAGTCGGCCTCGTCGTACAGGCGGATGCAGATGCCGTCGGCGACGCGGCCGCAGCGTCCGGCTCGCTGGTTGGCTGCCGCCTGGCTGATCGGCTCGATCTGCAGCTGTTCGACCTTGCTGCGGTAGCTGTAGCGCTTGACCCGCGCAGTGCCGGCGTCGACGACGTAGCGGATTCCGGGCACGGTGAGCGAGGTTTCCGCGACGTTGGTCGCCAGCACGACGCGCGGCGCGCCGCCGATGTCGAACACGCGATCCTGCTCGGCCTGCGACAGGCGCGAGAACAACGGCAGGATCTCGGCGTGCCGTCGCCGCGGATCGTGCGCCAAGTGCTTTCGCAGGTGGTCGGCGGCCTCGCGGATCTCGCGCTCGCCGGGCAGGAAGACGAGGACGTCGCCCGCGATGGTGCCGCGCCAGAGTTCGTCGACGGCATCGGCGATGGCGACATTCAGGTCGCGGTCCCTGGTCTCTTCAAAGGGGCGCCAGCGCTGCTCCACGGGGAAAAGCCGACCCGAGACCTGGATCACCGGCGCGCCGCCGAAGTGCGCCGAGAAGCGCTCGGCGTCGATGGTCGCCGAGGTCACGATGACCTTCAGGTCCGGCCGCCGCGCCAGAATCTGCTTCAGGTGCCCGAGCAGGAAGTCGATGTTGAGCGACCGCTCGTGCGCCTCGTCGACGATGATCGTGTCGTAGGCACCGAGCAGCGGATCGCTCTGCGTCTCGGCCAGCAGGATGCCGTCGGTCATCAGCTTGATCGAAGCGCCGCGTTGCACGCGGTCCTGGAATCGCACCTTGAAGCCGACCACTTCGCCCAGCGGCGTGTTCAGTTCCTCGGCGATGCGCTTGGCCACCGATTGCGCCGCGATGCGCCGAGGCTGCGTGTGGCCGATCCACTTGCCCGCTGCCGCACGACCCAGCGACAGGACCAACTTGGGCAGTTGTGTCGTCTTGCCCGAACCGGTTTCGCCGCACACCACGATCACCGGGTGCGCCATGAACGCGCGGGCGATCTCCTCCCGCCGCGCCGAGACGGGCAGCGATTCAGGGAAGGTGATGTCGGGTGTCGGCACGGGGCGCGGATTATCCGTGCCCCACGCCGTGCCTCACATGCTGTACTGGATCACCGACAGCGCTGCGCCCTGGGGATCGCGGATGACGGCCATCCGGCCCACGCCCTTGACATCCATCGGCTCCATCAGCACGCCGCCGCCCAGGCGTTTGACCGCGGCCAGCGTCTCGTCGACGTTGTTCACCGTGACATAACAACCCCACATCGGCGGCATGTCGGCGGGTGCGCCCGGCGGCTTGCCCATGATGCCGCCCACCGCGGTGTCGCCGACCTTGAGCACGTCGTACGGACCGCTGCCCATGTCGGAGGTCTCGACCTTCCAGCCAAAGAGCTTGCCGTAGAAATCGCAGGCCGCCTTGGGGTCGCTCGTCGTCAGTTCGGACCAGCTGAAGGCGCCGTGAGTGTGGAAGGGGTTCATAGTGCATCGCTCCACGAAGGACAGAGCGCATCATCGTGCGCCGCGACGCCGCCGGCGTCAACCGACGATGATGGCCTGCGGCACAATCGAATGCGCCAACGCCCGATCGCCATGAGCCTCGTCTTCCCACATACCTTTGTTCCCTGGTTCCGCTCCGTGGCGCCCTACATCCATGCCTACCGCGGCGACAC
>JAOUIM010000337.1 GCA_029884035.1 Aquincola sp.
AGCGTCTACCTCAATGCGCAGGCGGTGGACCCGGCGCTGTTCCTCCCGGCGGCGTAGCTGCCGCCATCCTGGCGGTGCGCGAAGCGACCATTGCCATCACCACGTGTCAGGCAATGGATCTTGACGACAATCGCGCTCCCGATGGAGCCACATGATGAAGCCCAACCCTGATCGGCTGGCCTTGATCGCCACGTTGGCGGCCCTGGCCGGTGCGCTGGTCCTCGTGCCGGCAGGCGCCGCGACGACCGCGGCCACGGCGCCTGCCACCGCCGACGCCGCGTGCCCGGCGCTGCTGCGCCACACGATGCCGCGTCTGCAGGACGACGCGCCGCAGCCGCTGTGCCAGTACGCGGGCAAGGTGCTGCTGGTGGTCAACACCGCGAGCCGGTGCGGCTATACGCCGCAATACAAGGGCCTGGAGGCGCTGCACGCCCGGTACGCCGGGCGCGGCCTCGTGGTGATGGGCTTTCCGTCGAACGACTTCGGCCAGCAGGAGCCCGGCGACGCCAAGGAGATCGGCAAGACCTGCTTCAACATCTACGGCGTGCGCTTCCCGATGTTCGGCAAGGTCAGCACGGTGGGCAAGGGTGCGCACCCGTTATACGCCCAGCTCGCGCAGGCCACCGGCCACCCGCCGGGCTGGAACTTCCACAAGTACCTGGTGGACCGCCAGGGCAGGGTGGTCGCCAGCTTCAAGAGCGACGTCGACCCGGAGGACAAGCGTCTGACCGCCGAGATCGACAAGCTGCTTGCCGCGCACTGATCGCGCAGCAAGCGAGAAGGGGCAAGAGCCTGGTTTGGGTTCTGATGGCTCGCCGTGCGTCTTTCAGCCCTCAGCCAGCCGCGCCTGGAGGCGGATCTCCGGGCCGGCCAGCGCCTTGCTCACCGGGCAGCCCTTCTTGGCAGCCTCGGCATGCTCCTGGAACTGGGCCGCGGTGATGCCCGGCACCTCGCCCACCGTGTCGAGTTCGATCAGGTGGATCGTCGGGCCTTCGCCCAGGTGCACCGTGGCGGTGGTCTTGATGCTCTTGGGCGGCGTGCCCGCCTTGTCGAGCAGCGCCGACAGGAACATCGAGTAGCAGCCTGCGTGCGCCGCGCCGATCAGCTCCTCGGGGTTGGTGCCCTTGCCCGACTCGAAGCGCGAGGCGAAGGTGAATGGGCCGTCGTAGGCGCCGCTGCCAACGCGCATGCGGCCGGCGCCGGCCTTGAGCGAGCCGTTCCATTCGGCGGAGGATTGGCGGGTGGTCATGGGGCGGACTCCTGGACAGGTGAGTGGAAGAACCGTCAATCGTGCCCGTTTCTGCGCTCGCGTGCAGCGAAGGCGGCGTGGACCGCAGGGATTCAAGGGCAAGCGCGGCGCTGCACCGGTACCGCTGCGAGCAAGGCTTGAAGATTGTGCAAGCGCAGATTGGTTACTGACTGAAAGGTCGGTGGCCCAAGTGGAAGATGGGTTGACCAGAGCGGCTGTCTGCGCGCACCATCCCGGCTCGCTCGGAGGTTCGCATGAACATTCATGACTCGCCGCCCGCCCGCCCCACTGCAGCATGGATTTCGCGATACGCAGCTGGCCTTCTCAGCTCGACGCCCGGCCTGCTGCCGCTCGAAGCCGTGCGGCTGGCGATGGGTGCTTCTGCGGGTGCAGCCGACGACCGTGTGCGCGAGCCGTCATCGAAGCGCTCTGTGCATCCGCGCAGCAGGCAGCGCTAACGACGAAGTCCCGGTACGCCGATTGAACCGCGCGACGGGCCATCGCCCACGCTGCGCATGAGCAGCTCGTCTGCGATCTCGCAGCGCTCATCGCTGCCGAAGCGCATCGGGATCGTGTCCGCTGCGTCGTCGGCGACCGGCGTGTCCGTGTTGGCGGCGGCGGAGCCAGCCATGGCGCTCAGGTGGCAATCAGCAGTGCATGTGGGAAGGGCGAGGGCAGTACCGGCTTGAGCGCCGGCGACTTCGCCGGGCGATCCGCGATCGCGACCGCCGGTTCAGAAGAACGCCTGCAACCCGGTCTGCGCCCGCCCCAGGATCAACGCATGCACGTCGTGCGTGCCCTCGTAGGTGTTCACGGTCTCCAGGTTGATCATGTGGCGGATCACGTGGTACTCGTCGTGGATGCCATTGCCGCCATGCATGTCGCGCGCCATTCGGGCGATGTCCAGGCTCTTGCCGCAGCTGTTGCGCTTGATGAGTGAAATCATCTCGGGCGCGGCCTGGCCTTCGTCCATCAGGCGGCCCACGCGAAGGCAGCCTTGGAGCCCGAGCGTGATCTCGGTCTGCATGTCGGCAAGCTTTTTCTGGATCAACTGGTTCTGCGCCAGCGGCCTGCCGAATTGGCTGCGATCGAGCGTGTACTGGCGCGCGGCATGCCAGCAGAATTCGGCCGCGCCGAGCGCGCCCCAGGCGATGCCGTAGCGCGCCTTGTTGAGGCAGCCGAACGGGCCCTTCAGGCCGTTCACGTTCGGCAGCAGGTTCGCCTCGGGCACGAACACGTCGTCCATCACGATCTCGCCGGTGATCGAGGCGCGCAGGCTCATCTTGCCTTCGATCTTCGGTGCGGACAGGCCCTTCATGCCGCGCTCCAGGATGAAGCCGTGGATCGCTTCCTGGCCGCCCACCTTGCCGTCGGGGTCGGCGCGCTTGGCCCAGACGACGAACACGTCGGCGATCGGGCTGTTGGTGATCCACATCTTGCTGCCCTTGAGCTGGTAGCCGCCGTCGACGGGCATGGCGCGCGTCTGCATGCTCGCGGGGTCGCTGCCGTGGTTGGGCTCGGTCAGGCCGAAGCAGCCGATCCACTCGCCGGTGGCGAGCCTGGGCAGGTATTTCTGGCGCTGCGCCTCGCTGCCGTAGGTGTGGATCGGGTGCATGACCAGGCTGCTCTGCACGCTCATTGCGCTGCGGTATCCGCTGTCCACGCGTTCCACCTCGCGTGCCACCAGGCCGTAGCAGACATGGTTCAGTCCCGCGCAGCCGTAGCCGTCGATCGTGCTGCCGAGCAGGCCGAGCGCACCCATCTCGTTCATGATCTCGCGGTCGAACTTCTCGTGCCGCGCGGCCATCAGCACGCGCGTCTGCAGCTTGTCCTGGCAGTAGGCATGCGCAGCGTCGCGCACGGCGCGCTCGTCGTCGCTGAGCTGATCGTCGAAGTGAAAAGGGTCTTCCCAGTTGAATTTGGCAGCCATGGCGGGTCTCTCTCTATAGTCTGCGCAGTGTAAAGAACCGCGCCGCCGCGCGACTGACCGGCTCTACAGGAGAAACGCAATGTCCAACATCCAAACCATCACCCTCGGCGGCGGCTGCTTCTGGTGCCTGGAGGCGGTTTACGAAATGGTAGACGGCGTCACCGCGGTCGAATCCGGCTACAGCAATGGCCATGTGCTGAACCCGAGCTACAGGCAGGTCTGCGGCGGCGACACCGGGCATGTGGAGGTGGTCAAGGTCACCTTCGATGCCGATCGAATTACGCTGCGCGAAGTGTTGGAGATCTTCTTCCACATCCATGACCCGACCACGCTCAATCGGCAGGGCAACGACATGGGCACGCAATACCGCTCGGGCATCTACTGGGACAACGCCGAGCACGAGCGCATCGCGCGCACGGTGTGGGCCGAGGCGAACGCCGAGCACAAGGGGCGCGTCGTGACGGAGTTGAAGCCGCTGGCCAACTACAGCAAGGCCGAGGCCTACCACCAGCATTACTTCGCGCGCAACCCGGAGCAGGGCTACTGCGTCTTCGTGGTCGCGCCGAAGGTGGAGAAGTTCAAGAAGACCTTCGCTGCGCGCGTCAGGAAGACCGCGGCCTGAGGCGGCGCCGGCGCGGGGCTCAGGGCCGGGCCACCGCGGTGTCGATGCGCGCGGCCTCGACCACCGGCTTGAAGCCCAGAGCCTCGAAAAGCTGCGCCGGCGAATAGGCCACGCCGCCCTTGATGACCAGGCTGGCGCGGCGGATGTCGGCGATGCGTTGCGTGGGGTCGCCCTCGACGAGCACCAGGTCGGCAGCCTTGCCGCGCGCGATGCTGCCGGCGTAGCCGTCGGCGCCGGCGTCGCGGGCACCGTTCCAGGTGCCGATGCGCAGCGCCTGCGCCTCGGGAATGCCGGCCTGCACGTAGAGCTCGAGTTCCCGGTGCAGGCCGATGCCGGATAGGCCGTCGGTGCCCGCCACCAATGGCACGCCGGCACGGTGCATCGCCAACGTGAGTTCGAGCATGCGTTGCCACGACGCGCGGTAGGTCTGGAGCTTGGGCCCTTCGAGGTCCATCTCGGCCACGCGCAGGCTTCGGCGCCATGTCACGGGCAGGTGGTCGGTCATCGCGAGCAGGCTCG
>JAOUIM010000336.1 GCA_029884035.1 Aquincola sp.
CTGGCCATCCTCCAGCCCGAGCAGCTGGGCAGCGCCCTGCGTCGGCATGGCCTCGACGCTGCGCAGCTGCCGAGCCATCGCGCGCGTGCGTGTCTCGGCATCGAGGATCGTGTTGCTGGCCTCGTCGAGCTTCTTCTTGGTCCGGGCCAGCACGTCGCCGAACTTCATGAACTCGGTCTTGACTGCGCCCAGCACCTGCCAGACCTCGGCGCTGCGCTTCTCCAGCGCCAGCGTGCGAAAGCCCATCTGCAGGCTGCTGAGCGTGGCCATGAGTGTGGTCGGTCCCGCCAGCACCACCTTGTGGTCGCGTTGCAGCGCATCGACCAGGCCGGGCCGTCGCAGCGCTTCGGCGTACAGGCCCTCGGTGGGAACGAACAGGATGCCGAAGTCGGTTGTATGCGGAGGCGCGATGTACTTCTCGCGGATCGTGCGCGCCTCGAGCTTCAGGCGCGCCTCGATCGCCCGACCGGCGGCATCGGCCGCGTCCTTGTCGGCGTTTTCCTGGGCGTCGAGCAGGCGTTCGTAGTCTTCGCGCGGGAACTTCGCGTCAATCGGCAGCCACAGTGGCATGCCGCCGTCGTGCCGGCCAGGCAGACGGATCGCGAACTCGACGCGCTCGCGGCTGCCGGGAACGGTCTCGACGTTGGTTGCGTACTGGTCGGCGGTGAACACGTCGGCCAATAGCGCGCCGAGCTGCACCTCGCCGAACACACCACGGTTCTTCACACCGGCCAGCGTGCGGTTGAGCGAGCCCACGTCGCGCGCCAGCGTCTGCATCTCGCCCAGGCCCCTGTGCACCTGTTCGAGCCGCTCGGCCACCTGCTTGAAGCTCTCGCCCAAGCGCTGCTCGAGCGTGGCCGAGAGCTTTTCGTCGACGGTGGCACGCATCTGCTCGAGCTTCTGTGCGTTGTCGGCCTGGATCTGCGTGAGCTTGGCCTCGACCGCCTGTCGCACCTCGGCCAGACGCTTTTCGTTGGCTTGCGAGAGTGCAAGCAACTGCTCGGCCTGTGCCGCGCCGAAGCGGTGCAGCGCGGCATCCTGCGCCTCGCGCGCCGCGTGGCTCTGGTCGGCGATCGACTGCTGTGTCGATGCCAGCTGGGTGCGGAAGGAATCGATCTGTTCGTTCTGCGTGCGCGCCACGTCCCCGCTTTGCGCAAGCAGGCTCTGCTGGAACGTCGCCAGCGTGGCGGTCAGTTCCTGGCGCGTCGCGCGCGCACTGTCCTGCACGTCGGCGCGCAGGTGGCGCTCGAGCCGATCGGTGGCCTCGCTGTCGCCGCGGCGAAGGGCCAGCCACAGCAGCAGTGCGACGGCCAGTCCGAGCAGAACCAGCTGGGCCAGGGGAATCCAGGAGGGCATGCAGCGATTGTCGCCGCACCCGCACCGCGCCGAAGCGCGGCACGGTACGGGCGCAGGCCGCGCGTCGTGCTCAGCTGCCCGCAGGCACGTCGGTCAGCAGCTTGCCGCGGTTGATGAGCTCGCTGATGATCTGGCTGTCGGTCGCCGTGCCAGCCAGGCCGAGTGCGGCACGGATGTCGACGCCTGTCAGCACGATGCGCTGGTCTTCCGATCCGGCCGCGTAGGTCCCGCCAGCGAAACCGCCGGTCGAGCTGATGCGGATCGTCGTGCTGCCGCCGCTGACGCTGAAGTCGAGGTACTGCTCGAGCGACGCGCTGGTGGTCTCGCCCTGCAGGAGGTCGCGCAGGTCGAGGATGTCGCCACCCGATGCCGGCGCCTTCGAATCGAAGTCGGCGACCGTGTCGATCGCCGGAGATCCAACCGTGCCCCGGTCGCCGAGCTTCCACTCGAACGTGTCGGCGCCGAGCCCGCCGGTGAGCATGTCGTTGCCGGCACCGCCGGCGAGGCGGTCATCACCATCGCCGCCATTGAGCGTGTCGTTGCCGTTGTTGCCCAGCAGGACGTCGTTGCCGCCGAGGCCGTTGAGGATGTCGTTGCCATCGCGCCCGACGATGTAGTCCGGTGCAGCCGTGCCGGTCAGCGTCTCGCTCGATGCGGTGCCGATGATCGTATTCGACTTGTCCACCGAGACCGTCACGCTCGACGAGCTGGTGTCGCCATCCGCATCGGACACGGTGTAGTTCATCGTCTGCGTGAAACTGGCGGGCACCGCATCGGGCGCCGAGTAGCGGTAGGTGCCGCCGTCCATGTCGACGGCGAACTTGCCACCCTGCGCGGTCGTCACGGTCAGCGTGTTGGTGATGCTGTCGAAGGTGCCGTGATTCACGCCGCCGCTGGTGGCGATCGTGTGGGCCAGCGGGTCGAAGGTGTAGGTCGTGCCCTCGATCGTGATCGATGCGACGTAGCCGCCGCCGTCGGCGCCCATCGACGCGGCGGTCGAGAAGCTTGCACCGCCGGAAAGGGTACCCGCGGGCGGCTCCTGGATGGTGCCGGCGAGCACATTGTCGAGCTGGTCGAACGCGGCCACCACGACGGCGTTCGTGTTTTCGTTGCTCTGGCCGTTGAACGCGATCGGGTCCATCGGCGCCTGGGGGACGCCAGTGCCCAGGCCGATGGCGAAGGAGCGGATCAGGTTGGTGTTGAGGAAGTTCGACCAGGCGACCTCGTCGGCCGCGCCGATCTCGGTGCCGGCGGTCGGTGCGCCGTCCGAGAAGAAGTACGAAATGTTCTGGCCCGTGGCCAGCTTGCCCGTCGCGGTGCCGAATGCGGTCTGTGCCGACGCGAGAGCCGCGTCGTAGTTGGTCCCGCCGCCGGCAGACAGCGCAGCCAGCGCCGACTTGGCCTCGGCCACCGTGAGCCAGGCTGCGCCGGACGTCTGTGCCGTACTCGAGAAGGTGACCAACCTGACCGCGACCGCACCGAACTCGTCGTAGCGCTCGAGCAGGGTGTTGATCGACTGGATCGCCGAGGCGAGCCGGGTCTGCCCATTGACCCCGTCGGCGGTACCCATGCTGCCCGAGACGTCGAGCACGATCAGCAGGTTGGTGTCGGTGCCCGCGATGAAGTTCGTGATCGGCGCGATCGCGCCCGGCGAGTCGTCCTCGATGTTGATCGTCAGCGTGCCGGTGCCGTTGTTCGTGCCGTCGCTCGCGACGACGCCGAAGTTGACCGCCAGCGCATTCTCGCCGCCACCCGTGGGGTGGTCGACCGGGCCGAGCAGGGTGAAGTTGTAGTTGCCACCGATATCGATCGTCAGCGTGGCGATCGGCTTGGAGCCTGCGGTTGCGGTCAGCGTGCCCGTGCCCGAACCGCTCCACACCACCGGCACGCCGCCCGAGGTCAGCGCCGTGGCCGGCGCGGTCAGCGTCACCGAGGTGATGCTGTCGGCCACGAGGTCCACGTCGGCAATGCTGACGGTGCCGCTCGCTACTGTCGAGTTGGTCGTGTCAGGAGTGCCGGTGGTGTCGGGCAGGCCATGCGCCAGGCCTTCCTCCGACACGCTGGCTGATGCGTTGCCCACTTCGGGCGCCAGGTCGGCAGCCGCGATCATCGTGACCGGCAGGGCCTGCGTCGCGCTCGCCGTGCTGACGACGACGCCGCCCACCACTTCCTCGGCACGCGACACGGCATTCACGTTGAAGGAGCCGGTGAAGCTCGTCGGCGCATCGACCACGATGGCGGCCAGGTTCCAGTTCGCCCCGCCCGCGGCTGCCGCGGGGTTGTCCTCGTTGAAGACGACGACCGAGGTGTTGCCGGCGCTGGTGGTGAAGATACGGCCGTCGTCGGGCGAACCGTCGCCGTTGGCATCGACGAACACGCGGGTGCCCAGCGGCGCCGCCGACAGGTCCAGCGTGATCGTGTGGCGCTCGGAGTTGTCGGCGCTGTCGCCGTAGGTGGCCGCGAGCGTGCGCAGCAGCGCAGGTTGGCCTTGCACCACCGCACCGCCATGCAGCGCGTAGTAGCCGGCGACCGACAGCGACGCGCTGCTGCCGGTGTTGGGATCGGCGGCGGAGACGAACGGACCCACTGCATCAGGCACCGCCGTCAGCGCGGCCGCGTTGGGCTGCAGGTTGAAGTTGGTCGTGTTGAAGGCCAGCGCGGCGCCACCATTGACGCTGACCTGGAGGTCGACGAATCCGGCACCACCGCCGACGTTGTAGCTGATGAGTTCGACCGAGTAGTAGCCCGTGACCGCCGGCGTGAATGCGGCACCGCTGATCGTTTCGTTGTCGTTGTTGTTGCCGTCGTAGGCTTCGCCGAAGATGCGCCGGCCGCCCACCTCGAGTGTCAACGTGTCCTGGAAGCTGCCGCCGAAGGTGTAGGTGTTGCCTGCCTGGAGGAACACGAAACCCGAGACGCGCATCGCATCGTCGCTGCCCATGTTCGGTGTCGTCTGTGCGGTGC
>JAOUIM010000023.1 GCA_029884035.1 Aquincola sp.
ATCGCGATGCCGCTGTATTCGGCACCCGCAAGTTCCACCTCCACCTGGCAGGCCGGGTAGGCCGATACGCGCCGGCCCTTGAGCATGCCGGTGGCCGCCAGCAGTTGCGCGCCATGGCAGATCGAGGCCACCGGCTTGTCGGCTTTCAGGAAGTGGCGCACGATGTCCACCACCCGGTTGTTCATGCGCAAGTACTCGGGCGCGCGGCCCCCCGGGATCACGACCGCGTCGTAGCTCTCGGGTTTCACGTCGGCGAAGTTCGCGTTCAGCGTGAATCGGTGGCCGGGCTTCTCGCTGTAGGTCTGCGCACCGTCGAAATCGTGGACCGCCGTGTGCACGTAGTCACCCGCCTTCTTGTCGGGCGCAACCGCGTGCACGACATGGCCGACCGCCTGCAGGGCCTGGAACGGGACCATGGTTTCGTAGTCCTCGCCGAAATCGCCGCACAACATCAGGATCTTCTTTGCCATCGCTGCACTCCTTATGAATGGGCCGGGCGCCGTTGCGCCGCGGTGGTGCGATCTTGGGACGGGAGGGCGTGCCGTGGTAACAGCCGGTTGTGTTCGCGTCGACGCTCGCACCGCTGCGACAATCGGGGCTCGCCCGCTCTGCCCGGACATGCTCGCCAAACGCATCATTCCCTGCCTGGACGTTACCGGTGGGCGCGTCGTCAAGGGCGTCAACTTCGTCGCGTTGCGCGATGCAGGCGACCCGGTTGAAATCGCTGCGCGCTACAACGAGCAAGGCGCGGACGAGCTCACCTTCCTCGACATCACGGCCACCAGCGACGGGCGCGACCTGATCCTGCACATGATCGAGGCGGTGGCTTCGCAGGTCTTCATTCCGCTGACGGTCGGCGGTGGCGTGCGTACGGTGGCCGACGTGCGGCGGCTGCTCAATGCGGGGGCCGACAAGGTGAGCTTCAACTCGGCCGCCGTGGCCGATCCCGACGTGGTGCGCGCAGCGAGCGACAAGTACGGTGCGCAGTGCATCGTCGTGGCGATCGATGCCAAGCGCCAGCCCGTGGGGCAGGGCGGAGGCTGGCACGTCTACACGCACGGCGGGCGCAAGGACACGGGGCTCGATGCGATCGAGTGGGCCCGGCGCGTGACGGCGCTCGGCGCCGGCGAGATCCTGCTGACGAGCATGGACCGCGACGGCACCAAGATCGGCTTCGACCTCGAACTCACACGCGCGGTGGCCGACGCGGTCGAAGTCCCGGTGATCGCATCGGGCGGCGTCGGCACGCTCGAGCATCTGGCCGAGGGCATCACGAAGGGCGGCGCCGACGCGGTGCTGGCGGCGAGCATCTTCCACTACGGCCAGCACACTGTGGCCGAGGCCAAGGCGCTGATGGCCGCGCGCGGCATCCCCGTGCGGCTTTGATGAAGCCACCAAGCTTGCTCTTGCTCGCGGCCCCCCAAGGGGGCGCTCGGTGACCTCGGGCGGCCGGGCGCCGCGGATGACGCACGAAGTGCGCATCGTCGGCGGGCTATGGAAGCGAACCAAGCTGGCGGTCACGGATCGGCCCGGGCTTCGCCCGACGCCCGACCGCGTGCGCGAGACGCTGTTCAACTGGCTCGGCCAGGACCTCACGGGCTGGCACGTGCTCGACGCCTTCGCGGGCACCGGTGCGCTCGGATTCGAGGCCGCGTCGCGGGGTGCGGCGCGGGTCGTGATGATCGAACGCGATGCCGTGCTTGGCAAGGCATTGGCGGCCGTGGCGGTGCGTCTTGCCACGCAGGCGGTGGACTTGCACAGGGACGAGGCCCTCGGATGGATGTCGCGCTCGGCGCCGGCGTCGTTCGACCTCGTGCTGCTCGATCCGCCGTTCGATGCCGGCTTGCATGCGAGCGCGATCGCCGCGGCCGCGCCGCTGGTGCGCCCGCGCGGCTACCTCTACGTGGAGGCCGCGGCCGCGCTGCCGGCCCCGACCGGCTTCGAGGACTGGCGCCACCTGAAGGCGGGAGCGGTCCACGCCCACCTCTGGCGCCGCGACGCATAAACTCCGTGTCATGACGGCACCCGGACTCGCCACGCCTGCACGCCCTCGAGCCGGCGCGCCGGTCCCTGGGCAGGGCCGGCGATGCTGACATGACATCGACCACCCGACTTACCGCCGTCTATCCGGGCACCTTCGACCCGATGACGCTTGGCCATCAGGACCTGATGGCGCGTGCGAGCCGGCTGTTCGAGCGCCTGATCGTGGCCGTGGCCGCGGGGCACCACAAGCGCACGATGTTCACGATCGCCGAGCGTCTGGCGATCGCGAGTGAACTGGCGGCGCCGTATGCGAATGTCGAGGTCATCGCCTTTCGCGGCCTGCTCTCCGACTTCGTGCTCGAGCACGGCGGCCGCGTCGTGGTGCGCGGCCTGCGTGCGGTCAGCGACTTCGAGTACGAGTTTCAGATGGCCGGCATGAACCGCCAGCTGATGCCCGAGGTCGAGACGCTGTTCCTCACGCCAAGCGACCAGTACCAGTTCGTCAGCGGCACCTTCGTGCGCGAGATTGCCACCCTGGGCGGTGATGTCTCCAAGTTCGTGGCCCCTTTGGTTCTCGAGAAGCTCAAGGAGCGGGTGGCGCAGAGCCCGCGCGGCGAGTAGGTGCCGCGATGGCATTGATGATCACCGACAAGCCAAGCGGGAATTGCCGACGCATGCGTCGGACCGCTGAGGGCGGTACGCGCCTGCACGCGCGTGCCGCATTCGTCGGACAGGAGGGCCTATGGCACTCATGATCACCGACGAATGCATCAACTGCGATGTCTGCGAGCCCGAGTGCCCGAACCGGGCGATCTCGATGGGCGCGGAGTACTACGTCATCGATCCCGGCCGTTGCACCGAATGTGTCGGTCATTTCGACGAGCCGCAGTGCGTCCAGGTCTGCCCGGTGGCGTGCATTCCGCTCGACCCGGCACATGTCGAGTCCAGGGGCAGCCTGTGGGCAAAGTACCGGCGCCTGCAGGCACAGGCCGCGACTCAGGATTGAGGCGGTGCCGGCCTCGCGGCCGGTTTCTTCTGCGCCCGCTTCTTGCTCGCTGGAGCGGATGCGGCGGCGGCTTGTGCGGCGGACGCGTGGGGAATGATCACCGCGCCCTGGCGTGAAGCGGCCGCCTCCGCAGCGTGGCGTTCGCGCGCCATCTTCTCGGCGAGTTTCTCCTCGCGTTGCACGGTCTGCACCGCCGCATCGCGCTGCGCCTTCGTGCGCGCGTCATCGGCCGCGACCTCGGCTGCACCCTTGCAGGGGGCATCGGAGTATTCGACCTTGCCACCGGCCTCGCAGCGGTAGACCTTCTTGCCTTGCGCCAGCGCGGGCGCGATCGCAATGCCAAGCAAGGCGACGGTCAACAGGGCGAGATACTTCATGGCACAGGCTCCGTGTCCGCGGGCTCGCCGTCCGTGCCGGGTGGCGCCGGTGGCCTGGGCGGCTTGGGCCGCGCCGGCTTGCTCGCGTGGACCTTCATCATGGCCCGCTCCATGTCGCCCGCCAACACCGAGTCGAGGGATTCGAGCGAGCGGTCGATCGCCTGCGCGATCGCCTCGCGGTGCTCCGGCGACGGCTTCCTGAGCACGTAATTCACCACCTCGGCTTTCACGCCGGGGTGGCCGATGCCCAGCCGCAGGCGCCAGAAATCGAGCGTGCCCAGCTGGGCGTGGATGTCCTTGAGCCCGTTGTGACCTGCCGCACTGCCGCCGCGCTTGAGCTTGGCCTGGCCGGGCTGCAGGTCGAGTTCGTCATGCGCCACCAGGATCTCGCCGGGTGCGATCTTGTAGAACCGTGCCAGCGCCGCGACCGACTTGCCGGACAGGTTCATGAAGGTCATCGGTTCGAGCAGCCACAAGGGCTCCCCGCCGGCACCGTGCGGGCGGTTGAATCGCGCGACCAACCCGTGGTAGCCACGCTCGGGCATCAGCGTCACGCGCAGCCGCGCTGCCACGGCATCGATCCACCAGAAGCCCGCGTTGTGGCGGGTCGCCTCGTGTTCGGGTCCCGGATTGCCAAGGCCGACGAGCAGTCGAATCTTCGTCATCGGCCGCGATCATAGGTGGCGGCCCATGACGACGGGCACGGACGCACGCAGCTCGTGGCGCGAGAGGAAGGGGCCTGCGGCAAAGAAGAAGGCCCCGCATTGCGGGGCCTTCGGGCGCATGAACCTCAGGTGTTCACTTCCTGTTCTGCTTCTCGTCCTTCTTCTTCTTGGCGGGCGCCGCCGGCGCGGCCACCACCACGGCCGCGGCGGCAGCGGGCGCTGCTTCTTCCGCTTCTTGCTTCGGCACCGTCACGGCCACGATCACGGGATCGATCTTGCCGTGGCGCACCCACTTCAGGCCATCGGGCAGCTTGAGCTCGCTGGCCTTCAGGCTCTGGCCCTTGATCAGGCCCGACAAATCGATCGTCACGAACTCGGGCAACTGCGCGGCCAGGCATTCGACTTCGATATCCGTGGCGACGTGGCTGACCAGGCACTTGTCGGTCTTGACCGCAGGCGAATTCTCTTCGCCCTCGAAGTGCAGCGGGATCTTCTTGTGGATGCGCGTGGTCGCATCGACACGCTGGAAGTCGATGTGCAGCACGTTCTGCTTCCAGGGATGCATCTGGAAGTCGCGCAGCAGCACTTTCTGCACCTTGCCGCCGAGCTCCATCTCGAGCAGCGACGAGTGGAAGGCCTCCTTCTTGAGCGCGAAGTACAGCGCGTTGTGATCGAGTTCGATCATTTGCGGCGCACCCGCGCCGTAGACGATGCCGGGCACCTTGTCGGCCTTGCGCAGGCGGCGGCTCGCTCCGGTCCCCTGCAGGGTGCGTTCGTAGGCTACGAACTTCATTTGAGTGTCACTCCATGGTGGTAGTGGTGGGGCCCGCGACCAGGCTCCCCGGGATTGCGGACAAAGGGTCCACGCCTGACGAGCGGGCTCCGGGGGAGCCCGCTCCGCTGTCAAAAATTACTGTTCTGCTCCGAAAACAACGAGGTCACCGACTCGCCGTCGGTAATGCGGCGGATCGTCTCGGCGAAAAGGAAGGCCACCGACAGCTGACGGATCTTCTTGCAGGACTTGGCCGCCTCCGACAGCGGGATGGTGTTGGTGATGACGACTTCGTCGAGCGCGGACTTGGCCATGCGCTCGATCGCCGCGCCCGAGAACACTGCATGGGTGCAGTAGGCATACACGCTCTTGGCGCCTCGCTCCTTGAGCACTTCGGCCGCCTTCACCAGCGTGCCGGCGGTGTCGATCATGTCGTCCATGATCACGCAGTTGCGGCCTTCGATCTCGCCGATGACGTGCATCACTTCAGACACGTTGACCGTCGGGCGGCGCTTGTCGATGATGGCCAGATCGCAGCCGAGCTGCTTGGCCAGCGCCCTTGCGCGAACCACGCCGCCGACGTCTGGCGACACGACCACGAGGTCGCGGTAGTTCTTGCTCTTCAGGTCGGCCAGCAGCACCGGGCTGGCGTAGATGTTGTCCACCGGGATGTCGAAGAAGCCCTGGATCTGGTCGGCGTGCAGATCCATCGTGAGAACGCGCTCGATGCCCACGGTCTCGAGCAGGTTGGCCACCACCTTGGCACTGATCGGCACCCGCGTGCTGCGCGGCCGGCGGTCCTGGCGGGCGTAGCCGAAGTAGGGGATGACAGCGGTGATGCGGCGCGCGCTGGCGCGCTTCAACGCATCGACCATGATCAGCAGCTCCATCACGTTCTCGTTGGTCGGTGCGCAGGTCGACTGGACGACGAACACGTCCCTCGCCCGGACGTTCTGCTGGATCTCGACCGTCACTTCGCCGTCGGAAAAGCGGCCGACATTCGCCTTGCCCAGTTCCACCCCCAGGCTGGTGGCCATTTCCTGCGCCAGCGCCCGGTTCGAATTTCCGGAAAACAGCACGGTGTTGAACAGCACGGCGCGAACTCGTTGGATGGTTGGGTGATGGGACGCAGAGTGGGATTTGGCAGGGGAGGAAGGACTCGAACCCTCGAATGTCGGAATCAAAATCCGATGCCTTAACCAGCTTGGCGACTCCCCTACACAGGACCGCGGCTTGTGCCCCGACCCTCGAAACCAGTCCTCAGTCGGCCCAGTCCACCAGTGGATGCTGATCCAAACTGCGGCACATCCGGCCCACCCATCCCGGCGGAAGCGGGTCTTCCACCGGCCATGTCGCCAGGGGTTGGTCGTCCATGCCGTTCCTCGCAAACACCGCGCTGCCCGAACCCGTCATGCGGCTGTTGCCGAAGTGGCGCCGCAGCCAGTTGGCGGCCTGGGCCACCTCCGGGCAACGGTCTTCGGCGGCAGACTGAAGGTCGTTTCGACCAAAGCCTGAAGCCCAGAACGCGGGTGTCGCTGCGTCTGCGAGAAAGCCGGAAAGTATAGCAGCGGGTGTGTCTCGGACCAGGGCCGGGTGGCCGAAGATGTCCGCGGTCGCGAGCCCCGCAGCGGGCTTGACCAGGGCCAGCCACTGGCGCGGGACGGCCAGCGGCGTGAGCCGCTCGCCGATGCCCTCGACGAAGGCGTTGCGACCGGCCACGAAGAAGGGCACATCGGCGCCCAGCGAGATAGCCAGCGCGATCAACCGCTCGCGGGGGAGGTTCAGTGCCCAGAGTCGATTCAATGCCAGCAGCGTGGTCGCGGCGTCCGAGCTGCCACCGCCAAGGCCCGCAGCCCAGGGCACCCGCTTGTCGATGCAGATATCGGCCCCGAGCGGCGTGCCGCTGGCGGCCTGGAGCGCTCTCGCGGCCCGCAGCACGAGGTCGTCGGCGGGCAACGCCGCGCCCAGGTCATGGCGCCGCAGCGCGCCATCGCTGCGGCGCTCGAAATGCAGGATGTCGGACCAGTCGATCAGCAGGAACACCGACTGCAGCAGGTGGTAACCGTCGGCGCGGCGCCCGACGATGTGCAGGAACAGGTTGACCTTGGCGGGCGCCGGGACGTCCAGCAGCGCGTCCAGGCTCACGACCGGGGCTCCAGCCGCACGCGGACACTGAGCTTCGGGTCGCGCTCGCGGGTGGCCACGATCACGCCATCGCCGGCATAGCGAGATAAGTCCACCGCCCAGCCGAGCTGCTCGAAACCGTCGGTGCGGCTGGTGCTCGCTGCCCCAGGCCATGGTCGGCCGCGCAGCCAGTCGACCAGCGCCGCCAGTGGCAGCGGCTGGCCGAACAGCGACTGCGAGAGCGCATCGAGCGACACGAAGTCCTGGCTCGACTCGCCGGTTCGCAGGCGGGCAGCACCCGGCTGCCATTGCGCCTCGCCCAGCGTCGTGCCCAGCGGTCCGGTCAGGTGCAGCTGGCCGCGCTCGGCGTCGCCGCGCAGGTCGAAATCCGCACTGAAGCTGTGTGCCGGCGCCTCCACGCGAAGCGCCAGGCGGCCCGACAGGTCGGTCGGCGCGCGAGGTACCGTGGCGGCACATCCCGCGACGCCGAAGACCGCCGCGGCGAGCCAGGCACGCCGCATCACAGCCGGACCTGGAGCCGATTCAGCGTTTCGCGCAGCACCTCGTTGTCGGCGTCGCGCGAACGACCTTCACGCCACACCCTGCGCGCTTCCTCGCGCTGCCCGGTGGCCCAGAGCACCTCACCCAGGTGGGCCGCAATCTCGGTGTCGGGGCGAGACGCGTAGGCGCGCTGCAAGTGGACCAATGCGGCGGCATTGTTTCCCAGACGGTACTCCACCCAGCCCATGCTGTCGGTGATGAACGGGTCGCTCGGCGCCAGTTCGAGGGCCTTGTGGATCAGTTCACGCGCCTCGGGAAGGCGCTGGTTGCGCTCGGCTAACGAATAGCCGAGCGCGTTGTAGGCGTGATGGTGATCGGGCTTGAGCTCGATGACCTTGCGCAGCACGCGCTCCATCTCGTCCGTGCGGGCGAGCTTCTCGGCCACCATCGCCTGCTCGTAGAGCAGGTCCGTGTCGCCCGGAAAGCGTTCGTTGGCAGTGACGAGGACCGCGTGCGCGTCGGGCCAGCGCTTGACTTCGCGCAGCACGGTGCTTTCGGCAACCAGCTTGGCACGCGCATCCTCGGGCTTGCGCTCGGGCACCTGCTGCACCATCGTGCGCGCCTCGCGTACCTTGCCCTGCTTGGCCAGCAGCGTCGCACGGCGGGTCTGCACCTCGAGCGCGCGCTGCGGGTCGTCGATCTTGTCGAGCCAGCCGGAGGCGGCCTTGGCATCGCCTCGCATGTCGGCCGCCTGGGCCAGCATGAGCCAGGCCTGGGTACGGCCGCCGTCGCCCGCGTTGGCGCCATCTTCGTCGTCGTCCCCGTCGTCGGCGCCAACCGCCGGTTCGGTTGCGCTCGTGCGCAACTGCAGGAATCGCTGGATCGAGGTGTCGGCATCGCGCGGCTGGCGCAGTTCGAGCTGCAACGCACCCAGGCTCAGCCATGGGCCGGGCAGTGAGGGTTGCTCGCGCGTCACGGTGCGCAGCTGCGATTCGGCCTCGACATAGCGTTGCGCCGTGCTCAGCACCCGAACGTACGCCATGCGCACCGCAACCTCGGCCCCAGGTCGTTGGAGGAAAGAGGTGACCAGCTTCTCGGCCGCAGGCAGTTGGGGTGGCGGGCCCGCCATCAGGTCCAGCGCGAGCAGCGCCGGCCCCGGCGCGGCAGGGTCGTCGGCATTCGCGCGCTCGGCGAGCTCGAGCGCGCGCGCGGTCTCGCCGGCCTGAGCCCACCCGCGTGCGCTGGCCACGCGGGCGGCAGTACGCGTGGGCTCGGCATTGATGAAAGGCTTGAGCGCTTCATCGAGCTGTTCGGCGGCCTGCCGCTTGTCGCTCGCGCGCGCGAACAGGCGCGGCAGTCCGGCGATCACGCCACTGACATCGGCGGGCGGGGTGCGCGCCAGCAATGCCTTGATCGGCTCGCTCAGTTCACCGCCGCGATTGAGCGCGGCAAGGATCTGGAGTTCGAACCGCAGCGCATCCATCGACTCGGGCACCGCCTGGCGCCAGGCGCGCGCCGCGGCGATCGCCTGGTCGCCCGATCGCGCTTGGAGCGCCACCTCGACGGCTCGCCGGAACGCGGACTCATCACCCGTGCGGCGCGCGACGTCGATGAACTTGGCATAAGCGGCGCCGGCGTCACCGGCTCGCAGGTCCATCTCGCCCAACAGCAATTCATAGAACAGCGGCGCGTCGAGGGCTGAATTGGCGGGCTGCGCAGCCTGCGCCAGCGTGCCGCTGCTGGGCAGCACGAGCAGGGCACAGATCGCGAGGAGATAGCGTCGCTTCATGGTCGCAGCCATTCTAGGCACTTGGGGCGAGCGCGCCGCGTGAAGGGTTGCAGTCCATGAGCGCTTCTATGATCCCGCGATGCCCGAACTGCCCGAGGTCGAAGTCACGCGGCGCAGTTTTGCCGACCGCATCGCCGGCGCACAGGTTCAGTCGGTGCGCCTGGGCGCACCGCTGCGCTGGCCGCTTGGCTGCCCACCGCGCCGACTGATCGGCTGTCGCGTCGGCCGGACCCAGCGGCGCGGCAAATACCTCTGGTTGCCATTGCAGCGCGATGGTCTCCCTGCGGGTGGGCTCCTCATGCACCTGGGCATGTCGGGTTCGCTCGCCTTCGGTCCTGCGGGCGCCAAGGTCGGCAAGCACGACCACTTCGATCTGGTGACGACGCGGGGCGTGCTGCGCCTGACCGACCCGCGTCGATTCGGCGCGGTGCTGTGGTCGAGTGCGCTCGACGCGCCGCCGGCGGCACCCCTGCTCGCGCGACTGGGCGCCGAGCCGTTCGACGACGCACTGACGGGCGAGCGCTTCCACGCCGCGCTGCGGCGCCGCCGGACGACGATCAAGGCGGCCTTGCTGGCGGGCGACATCGTCGTTGGCGCCGGCAACATCTACGCCTGCGAGGCGCTGTTCGACGCCGGGATCGATCCGCGCACGCGCTGCGACCGGATCAGCCGTGCGCGCGCCGAGCGCCTGCTGGCGAGCGTGCGCGGCACGCTCGCCAGCGCGCTCGCGCTCGGCGGCTCGACGCTGCGCGACTTTCGGGACGCCCACGGCATGGACGGCCGTTATCAGGCCCAGGTACGCGTCTACGGCCGCGAGGGCCTGCCCTGCGCCCGCTGCGGCCATCCAGTGCGTCGCGTCGTGCAGGCCCAGCGCGCGACCTACTTCTGCCGGTCCTGCCAGAAGCGCTAGGGACTGTCCACGCTGCTCGGTGGGGACAGACCCTGGCAGCGTCGCCTGCGGTGCGACAGCCGGCCGCGACAAGCTGCACGACTGTTGCGTGGGCGCTGTCAGCAGATGTTTCCCCGGACCGGCCCGCCGGCACCTTGCGCTAGCATCGTCCGCCTCACCTTGCCCATGGACGCCCACGTCGCCGAACCCACCCTGGCCGGTCAGCTCGATGCGCTGGCGGCTTGGCGCCGCGCCCTGGACCGACAGGTCGCCGACCTGTCGCGCTTCCTGCACGAGCATGAGGTCGGCGACGAGGCATGCGATCGCCACATCGTCGCGCTGCGTGAGCGGCTGGCCACGGACCGCCTGTGCGTGGCTTTCGTGGCCGAGTTCTCGCGCGGCAAGTCCGAACTGATCAACGCGATCTTCTTCGCCGACACGGGGCGTCGCATCCTGCCGGCCACGCCGGGGCGCACCACGATGTGCCCGGTGGAGCTGGGTCACGATGCGGGCATGCCCCCGGTCCTGGCGCTGCTGCCGATCGACACGCGGCTCGAGGCGCAATCGCTCAGCGACCTGCGCGCCAAGCCCGATGCCTGGACCACGATCCGCCTCGACCCGCATTCGCCAGAACGCTTGGCCGACGCCCTGACCGAAGTGATGCGCACCAAGGCGGTCACCGTGGAGGTGGCGCGTGCGCTCGGGTTCTGGCGTGATGACGATCCGGACGACAACCCGCCGATGATCGCCGAGGGTCTGGTCGAGGTGCCTGCGTGGCGCCACGCGGCGATCAACTACCCGCATCCGTTGCTGCAGCGCGGGCTGGTCGTGCTCGACACGCCAGGCCTCAATGCGATCGGCGCCGAGCCCGAGTTGACGCTGTCGCTGTTGCCCGCGGCTCATGCGGTGGTCTTCATCCTCGGGGCCGACACCGGCGTGACCAAGTCCGACCTCGCGGTCTGGCGCGATCACCTCGGTGGCCAGTCGATGGCGCGCTTCGTCGTGCTCAACAAGATCGACGCGCTTGCCGATCCGCTGCTCACCGTCGACGCGGTTTCGGTCCAGATCGCTCAGCAGGTCGCGAGCACCGCGCGCACGCTCGAAGTCGATGCCGACCGCGTGTTCCCGCTGTCGGCGCGTCAGGCGCTGGCTGGCCGCATCGACGGCGACCCGGGGGCGCTGGCCGCCAGCCGGCTGCCCGCACTGGAGGACGCGCTCGGCCAGCAGTTGCTGCCGCACCGCCGCGAGGTGATCCAAGCCCTGG
This sequence comes from Aquincola sp., assembly GCA_029884035.1. Lineage (GTDB taxonomy): Bacteria > Pseudomonadota > Gammaproteobacteria > Burkholderiales > Burkholderiaceae_C > CADEEN01. Next base: position 11,371 of record JAOUIM010000023.1, read on the forward strand.
TGACCGATACCGCATCGGCCGTCGAGCAGCAGGCCACGCGCCGCCTGTCGGATCAGCGGCGCCAGATTGCCGAGCAGATGCTCGAGCTGCGCGGCCTGCGCGGCAAGAGCAGTGGCAAGGTGCAGGTGATGATCGAGCGCGTCGACGGCGAGTTGCGCGAATTCGAGCGCTGCACCGAGCGCCTCGTCGCGATGCGAGCGGTGCACACACGCATGCTGCGCGAGCAGCTCGCCGGGCTCGCCAGCGATGCGCTGCGCGACGAGATCTCGCAGATGCAGGACGAGGCAAGCTCGACGCTGTTCAACCTCGGTGCACGCAAGGCCTTCCTTGCTCTGTGCAACCGCCTGCGCCTGCGGGTGACGAAGGCACGCGAGCGCGGCAGCGAGATCCACGACATGCTCAATGCGAGCTTCCGCCAGCTCAACAGCGACTTCGGATTCGCCCTGAGCGTCTCGCGCCTGCCGTCGCTCGAGCGCACCGACCACGAGCTCAACCTCATCGAGCGCAGCTATGTGCAGTACCTGGGTCTGTCGCACGCGTTGCGGCTGGCCGAGCCGCGCTTCATGGAGCAGTTCAGGCGCATGCTGCTGTCCAAGCTGCGCATGACCTTCGAGAACGCCAGTGGCGACATCGAGTTGTGGCACAAGTCGGCGTCCAACCAGGTCGACTCGCAATTGCGCGAACGCCGGCGTGCCTTCAAGCGCCGCCGCGAGAGCCTCGAGCGCATCCAGCTGGCCGCGGGCGACCTCGACGCACGCATCGCCGACCTCGAGGCCCAGGATCAGCGCCTGCAGGTCCTGGCCGCGCGCGTGCGCGAGCAGCTCGCCGCGCTGCGCGACGCTGCGGCGTCGGGTGTGCATGCGGCCGGCGACGAGCCCGAGTCCGGCGTCGCCGTTCTGCCGTCGCGGTCCGCGTCCGCATCGCGCAGCGTCGCCGCCGGTTGATGCCGGCCAGGACCCGCGCGGGCGCGCCGGTCGCCGAGCGCGTCATTGCCTGGCAACGCCGGCACGGCCGTCATGACCTGCCCTGGCAGACGTCGCGAGATCCGTATCGCGTCTGGCTGTCGGAGATCATGTTGCAGCAGACGCAGGTCGCGACGGTGCTCGACTACTACCCGCGCTTCCTGGAGCGCTTTCCCGATGTGCGCACGCTCGCCGCGGCGCCGCTGGACGACGTGCTCGCGCTGTGGAGCGGGCTGGGTTACTACAGCCGCGCACGCCACCTGCACCGCTGCGCGCAGGCGATCGTCGCCGGCCATGGTGGATCGTTCCCGCGCAGCGCTGCGGCACTCGCGGAGCTGCCCGGCATCGGCCGATCCACGGCGGGCGCGATCGCCGCATTCTGCTTCGGCGAGCGAGCGGCCATTCTCGATGGCAACGTCAAGCGGGTGCTCACGCGCGTGCTCGGCTTCGACGCCGACCTTGCGCGGGCGGCCAACGAGCGCGTGTTGTGGCAGCACGCCGAGGCGCTGTTGCCCGCGCGTGATGTCGACCGCTACACGCAAGGCCTGATGGACCTCGGTGCCACGCTGTGCACCGCGCGTGCGCCGCGCTGCACGCAGTGCCCGCTGGCCGAACCCTGCGTCGCGCGCCGGCAAGGCGATCCGTCACGCTACCCGGTCAAGATGCACCGGCTCGAACGCAGGCAACGCCACAACGCGCTGCTGTGGCTCGTGCAGGGCGACCGGCTGTGGCTCGTGCGTCGGCCCGATATGGGCGTGTGGGCGGGGCTGTGGACGTTGCCGCTGTTCGACTCGATCGACGACGTGTCCAACGCCGCCGAGGGCTGGCCCGGCCGCGGCGAGGCGCTGGCGCCGATCGATCACGCGCTGACCCACTTCGACTGGCGCCTCGAGCCCTGGCGGCATCGGCTGCCGGACCGCCTGGCCGTCGCGCGACGCGAGCGGATCGAATCATCGCTGCCCGAAGGGCGCTGGTTCACGGTTGCCCAAGCGCAGGCCCTCGGTCTGCCTGCGCCCATCCGCAAGCTCATCACACGCTGAACGGACCGGCACCGCAGGCCCGGCGGACGCCGCAGATCCGGCCCCGGCGCCGCGGAGCCGGTCAGCCCACCACGCCCTTGCCCTTGAGGTATTCATGCACCAGGCGCAACCTCGCCTGCGGGTCGGGCAGTGTCATCAGCTTCTGCTTGGCCGCGAGCGAAATCGGCAGGATCTCGCACCAGCGGTTCGCAACCCAGCCCGCGTCGTCGAGCTGAAACGGTTCGGCGAACGGCGCGTTGCCCTGCTCCCTGAGCGACGCGATCACCTGTTGCAGCGCTTGCACCGTGGCGAACAGCGCCGGCTCCGGCGTCTGTGTCTCGTCGGCGGCCAGCGCCTCGATGTCGGCCAGCCACAGGCCATCGGGCTGCACTCGCGCCGCGCCGATGATCTGGAAGCGCTCGGCGCCACGGCAGCGCACGCGAAGCAGGTTCGTGCCCTCCGCGTCGACCTCCTCGATATCGGCCATCGTGCCTTCGGTCTCGAAACGCACGCCCTCGCGACCCGACTCGCGGCCCTCGGCCAAGCACACGACGCCGAAGCGGGCCTGTTCGCGCAGGCAGCGGCCGACGAGGTCGAGATAGCGGGCCTCGAACACCTTGAGCTGCAGCAGCGCACCGGGGAACAGCACGCTTCGCAGCGGAAACAGCGCCACGGTGTTCGAACCGCTCACGCCAGCGCGTCCTGCTCTCGATGCCGCAACAGGGTCGCGCTGCGTGACGCGAACCGCACGGCGAGCTGTTCGGCCGCCCAGACCGACCGGTGCTGGCCACCGGTGCAGCCCAGCGCGACCGTGAGGTAGGCCCGGTGGCCGTCGGTGAACGCATCGAGCCAGCGGGCCAGGAACGCCTCGATCTGCCCCAGCATCTCCAGCGCCTCGGGTTGCGCGGCCAGGTAGTCGGCCACCGGAGCATCGCGTCCCGTCAGCGGACGCAGCTCGCGGATGTAATGCGGGTTCGGCAGCACGCGCAGGTCGAACACGAAGTCGGCGTCCAGCGGCACGCCGTACTTGAACGCGAACGACTCGAACACCAGCGTCAGCCCGCGGCCGCGCACGCCCACCGCGTCGCGTAGCCAGCGCGCCAGCTGGGCCGGCCGCAGCTGGCTGGTATCGACGACCACCGAGCGCTCGCGCAGCCCGGACAGAAGCTGGCGTTCGATCTCGATCGCGTCGACCAGTGCACGGGGTGAGCTGTCGGCGGTCGACAGCGGGTGCGGGCGGCGCGTCTCCGAGTAGCGCCGCACCAGCGCATCGGTGCTGGCGTCGAGGAAGAACGAGCGCAGTGCCACGCCTTCGCTGCGCAGCGAATCGACCAGCGGCGCCAGGTGCGGCAGCGAGCCTGCGCTGCGCACGTCGACCGCGATCGCGACGCGCCTCGCGCCACCTTCGCGCCGGTGCTCGACCGCGATGAACTCGCGCAGCAGTTCGGGCGGCAGGTTGTCGACACAGAAGTAGCCCGCGTCCTCGAGCGCGTGCATCGCCACCGACTTGCCCGATCCGGAGATGCCGGTGACGAGCACCAGATCGTGCGCCCGGCGCTCGACCTCGGGTTTCATCCGCGTCGCCTCGACTTGGCCGCCTTGGGCGGGGGCGAGTCGCCTGTGGCCTGCACCAGCAACTGCTCGGCGTGTGCGAGGCTGGTCGCCAGCCGGTCGCCGCCGAGCATGCGCGCGATCTCGGCCACGCGCGCCTCGCCCGTCACCGGCCGCACGTCGCTCGCGGTGCGGCCCGACGACGCCACCGCCTTGCTGACGACATGGTGCGCGTCGCCGCAGGCGGCCACCTGCGCGAGATGCGTCACGGCCAGCACCTGGCGATCGCGCCCGAGCTGCTTCATCAGACGGCCCACGGTGTCGGCCACCGCGCCGCCGATACCGGCATCGACCTCGTCGAAGATCAGCGTGGCCGCGCCGTCGCCATGGCGTGCGGTCGTCACCGCGATCGCGAGCGCCAGGCGCGACAGCTCGCCGCCCGACGCCACCTTGGCCAGCGGCCGCGGCGTGCTGCCGGCGTGGCCGGCCACCCGCAGCTCGACCGACTCGAGCCCGAACGACTGCGGCTCGTCCTGCGGCAGCAGGGCCACCTCGAAGGCGCCACCGGCCATGCCGAGCGACTGCATCGCCAGGGTGACGGCCTGGGCCAGCGGTCGCGCGGCCCTGTGGCGCTCGCGGCTCACGCGCTGGGCTTCGGCACGCCAGGTGCGTTCGGCCTCGGCCTGCGCGTGTTCGAGCGCGTCGAGGTCGGCGGCGGCGTCGATCGACGCGAGCTCGTCACGCCAGGCCTGCCACTGGGCCGGCAGCGCATCGGGCGCCTGCCGGTACCGGCGCGCCAGACCGATCCAGGCCGCGAGGCGCGCGTCCAGCTCGGCCAGCCGGCCCGGGTCGAGATCGGCGCGCTGCAAGTAGCCCGACAGCGAGTGGGCCGCGTCCTGCAGCTGGGCCTGGGCGCCCTGAAGGACCTCGGCAATCGGTGACAGTCGCGCATCGAAGCGCGCGACATCGGTCAGCGCATCGGCGGCGCGCTGTGCCAGCGCCCCCGCATTGGTGTCGGCGTCCGACACCGCGTCGAGCGCGTTGCGGGCGGCCTCGATCAGCGCCTGCGCGTGCGACAGACGCTGGTGCTCGGCGTTGAGTTCGTCCCACTCGCCGGCCATCGGTGCCAGCCGGTCGACCTCGCCAATCTGCCAAGCGAGCCGCTCGCGTTCGCGCGCCAGCTCGGCACCGCGCTGGCGCGCACGATCGAGCGCCGCCGCCGCTGCGCGCCACTGCTGCCACAGCCGCATCAGCGGCGCGTTGTCGATGCCGGCCTCGGCGTCGAGCAATGCGCGCACCGCGGCGGGCCGCGTCAGGCTCTGCCAGGCGTGCTGGCCGTGGATGTCCACCAGCGCGTCGGCCGCCTCGCGCAGCTGGGTCACGGTGGCCGGGCTGCCGTTGATCCAGGCCCGGCTTTTGCCCTGCACATCGATCGTGCGGCGCAGCAGCAGCGTGTCGCCCGATTCGAAGCCGGCCTCGTCGAGCCAGGGCGCCAGCGCGGCGGGCGCATCGAATTCGGCGGCGATGTCGGCGCGCGCCGCACCTTCGCGCACCACGAGCGCCTCGCCGCGCGCGCCGAGTGCGAGCTGCAACGCATCGATCAGGATCGACTTGCCCGCGCCGGTTTCGCCCGTGAGCACGGTGAAGCCGGGCCCGAACTCGACTTCGAGTGCGGGGACGATGACGAAGTCCCGGAGCGACAGGCGGCGCAGCATGTCAGCGACGCGCTCCGCAGGCCACAGCCTCGACCCCGGCGCCGCCGCGGAACCGGCTTTGCCGCGCCGCTGGCGGTGCCCCCCTGGGGGGGAGCGTCGAAGGTTCCGGGGGGGTCATACCACTCCCTCGTACCAGCGCAGCTTGCGCCGCAGCGTCGCGTAGTAGCTCCAGCCCATCGGGTGCAGAAAGCGCACCCTGTGCGCCGAGCGCTTCATGCGCACCTGGTCGCCGTGCAACAGGCTGGCCAGACTCTGCATGTCGAAATTCACCGACGCGTCACGGCCGGCCACCACAGTGATGCGGATCTCCTCGTCGTCCGGCAGCACGATGGGGCGGTTGGACAGCGTGTGCGAGGCGATCGGCACGAGCACCCAGCCGCCGATGCCCGGGTGCAGGATCGGCCCGCCGGCCGACAGCGCGTACGCGGTCGAGCCGGTCGGCGAGGCGACGATCAGGCCGTCGGCGCGCAGATTGGCGACGAACTCCTCGCCGATGTCGACCCGCAGCTCGACCATGCCCGCGGTCGCGCCGCGACTGACGACCACGTCGTTCATCGACAGGCCGCTGAAGATGCACTCGTCGTCGCGCCAGACGCCTGCGTCGAGCATCGAGCGATGCTCCTCGGTGTAGTCGCCGCCAAGCATCGGGGCGAGTGCCTCCTGGTACTGGCCTACCGGGATGTCGGTGATGAAGCCCAGCCGCCCCTGATTGATGCCCACCAGCGGGATGTCGAAGCGCGCCAGTTCGCGCGCGATGCCGAGCATCGTGCCGTCGCCGCCCACGACCACCGCGAGGTCGCACCTGCGACCGAGCTGCGCCGCGTCGACCGTCGCGTAGCCGTCCATGCTCGTGGCCTGCGCCGTGGCACGCTCGATCGCGACCTCCAGCCCCTCACGCAGGAGGAACTGGGCCACCTCGTCGAGCAGTTCGCGCATGCCCTGCGCCTGCGGCTTGCCGACGATGACGGCGTGACGGAAGCGCTTGGGGGACGCCATGCGCTGCATCATAGGGCGGCCGCCGAGGGG
>JAOUIM010000338.1 GCA_029884035.1 Aquincola sp.
ACCGTGAAGAAGAACGTCGACCCCTGCCCCGGCCCGGCGCTCTCGACCCACATGCGCCCGCCCATCAGCTCGGCCAGCCGCCTGCTGATCGCCAGCCCGAGGCCCGTGCCGCCGTACTTGCGCGTGGTCGACGCATCGGCCTGCGAGAACGACTGGAACAGGCGCGCCATGCCCTCGGGCGTGAGACCGATGCCGGTGTCGCGCACGGCGAACTGCAGCTCGGTGCGGCCCGCGGCCTGCGGTGTGGCCGACACCGTCAGCACCACCTCGCCGCGCTCGGTGAACTTGACCGCGTTGGCCAGCAGGTTGAGCAGGATCTGGCGCAGCCGTGTCACGTCGCCGTCGATCGCGCGCGGCACCTCGCCCTCGAACAGGTAGGCGGTGTCGAGGTGCTTCTCCACCGCACGCGAGGTCACCAGGTCGAGCGCCGACTCGACGCATTCGCGCAGGTCGAACGGGTGCGCCTCGATGTCCATCCGCCCGGCCTCGATCTTCGAGAAGTCGAGGATGTCGTTGATGATCGTCAGCAGCGCGTCGCCCGAGTCCCGGATGGTGTGCGCGAAGTCGCGCTGCTCGTCGGACAGCGGCGTGTCGAGCAGCAGGCCGCTCATGCCGATTACCGCATTCATCGGCGTGCGGATCTCGTGGCTCATCGTGGCCAGGAAGGCGCTCTTGGCTTCGTTGGCCGTCTCCGCCGCCGCGCGCGCTTCCTGCGCTTGCTTGAACAGGCGCGCGTTCTGGATCGCGATCACGGCCTGGTCGGCGAAGGACTCGAGCAGCGCCAACTCCTTGGCGCTGAACGCCTGCGGCGGGAAGCGCGAGACGAAGAGCGCCCCGACGCCCTGCTGCTGCCAGATCATCGGCGCGATCACCACCGAGAAGTTGCCCACCTTGGCGGCCATGCGGCGCACCACGTCGGGCACGTCGTCGCCGCGCAAGGCGTCCACGTAGTGCATGACCCGTCGCTCGCGCAGTGCCTCGGCGATCACTGTCTTTTCGAGTGCAACGGGTCGGTAGCGGCTGTAACGGCTTCCCGTATCGCCCCGCGCGGAACCGAGTTGAACCAGTCCGTCGTCGTCGACCGTCATCACCGACAGGTCGGTACACGCGATCAGGCGCCGGCAGCTGTCGAGGATCGTGTCGAACACCGGGCGCGCATCGGCCACCGAGCTGCTGATCGCTTCCAGCACCTCGCCCGAGGCCCGCTGCTGCTCGAGCGCCTCCTTCGTGTCGTTGAACAGCCGTGCGTTCTGCAACGCGATCACGGCCTGGTCGGCCAAGGTCTTGAGCGTGGCCAGCTCATCGGCGCTGAACGGCCGTGGCGGATGGCGGATCACGCCCACCGAGCCGAGCCCGCGGTCCGGTCCGAGCATCGGCGCCAGCGCCAGCGAGTAGCCGCCGATGCGCCGCACCAGCGCGCGCACCAGCGGCGGAGCGTCGGCGATGGCCGAGGTGTCTGCGTAGTGCAGCGCGCGGCGCTCGCGCAGCGCGACCGCCGTCAGCGTGTGCTCCACCGGCTGCGGCAGGTTGCCGACCAGCGCCTCCGCGGCCACCCCGCGCCAGGCGGCCGCATGCAGCAGGCCGTCATCGCCGGCCACCAGCACGAACAGCTGCTGGCTTGCGAACAACGCAGCGCAGGCGTCGAGGATTTTCTCGAACACCGGCTGCGGATCGGCCACCGAGCCGCTGATCGCGGCCAGCACCTCGGCCGAGGCGGTCTGCTTGGCCAGCGCCTCCTTCGTCTCGTTGAACAGGCGCGCGTTCTGGATCGCGATCACCGCCTGGTCGGCGAACGTCTGCAACAGCGCCGACTCCTTGTCGGAGAACGGCCGCGGCGGCACGCGCACGATGTGCACCGTGCCGATGCCCTGGTTCTCCCACAACATCGGCGCGATCAGCATCGAGAAGTTTTCGCCATCGCGCCCGATGCGGCGCATGTCTTCGGGCACGCCGGGGCCGTTGACCATGTCGGGGTAGTGGACGACGCGGCGCTTCCTGATCGGGTAGGCCTGGTAGGACTTCTCCAGGGGGCGTGGGAAGCCCCGGTTCAGCAGTGCCCAGGCGTTATCTCTTCTTTGCGCGCCCAGCTCGGGCGGCGTGGCCATCGACGCATGGGACACCTGGCCGTCGGCATCCACCAGCGAAATCACCACCTGATCGCCGCTGAACAACTGCTGGCAGGCCTTGCCAATCGCTTCGAACACCGGCGCCGTGTCGGCCACCGAGTTGCTGATGACCTTCAACACCTCGCCCGAGGTGCGCTGCTGCTCCAGCGCTTCCTTCGTTTCGTTGAACAGGCGCACGTTCTCGATCGCGATCACCGCCTGGTCGGCGAAGGTGCGCAGCAGTTGCCGATGGTGGTCGGCGAACGGGCCGGGCGCCTCGCGGGTGACGGAGATCATTCCGATCACGGCCCCTTCGCGCATCAGCGGCGTGAAGAGCATGGCGCGGTAGCCGCGCCGGCGCGCGATGTCGCGCAGCATCTGCGGCACGTCGGCATCGGTCTCGGTGTCCTCGACGTGGGCCATCTGCCCGGCGCTGACCATCGCGAACGGCGGGAACTCGGCAATTGGCCGCGGGAACATGGCGACCAGCGTCGCGTCGGCCTGCTCGTTCGTCGGCGTGAAGGCCTCCAGGTGCAGCACGCCGTCGACGATCCGGAAGACCGTGGTCGAGAAGCCCCCCAGCAGCCGCTTGGAACTGGCGGCGATGGCATCGAAGACGGGGCGCACGTCCGACGGCGAGCCGGCGATCACCTTCAGCACGTCGGCGGTGGCGGTCTGGCGCTCCAGGGCCTCCTGGGTCTCGTTGAACAGGCGCGCGTTCTGGATAGCGATGACGGCCTGGTCGGCGAAGCTGCGCAGCAACGCGAGTTCTTTCTCTGTGTAAGGCCGCGGCGGCTTGCGCATCACATCCAGCGTGCCGATGCCGCGCCCCTCCCACAGGAGCGGCGTCACCGCGACCGAGAAATTGCCGTGCTGACGCACCACGTCGCTGATGTAGCCCGGCACGTCGGCCGCATTCGCCACATCGGGCCAATGGCGAAGCGACCCATGACGGATCACCGCCTCGCTCATCGTGCCGACCAGCGGACGCGGGTAATTGCCGGGTACCACGTCGGCGAACTCGCCGCGCCAGGCCGCCGCGTTCAGGCGATCGCCACCTTCGACCAGAAACACGCCCATGTCGGTGGCGCCGAACAGCCGCTGGCAACTGTCGAGGATCTTCTCGAACACCGGTGCCGCGTTGGCCATCGACCCGCTGATGACCTGCAGCACGTCGCTGGTCGCGGTCTGGTGCTCCAGCGCCTCCTTGGTCTCGTTGAACAGGCGCACGTTCTCGACCGCCACCACGGCCTGGCGCGCGAAGGTCTGCAGCAACGCGACTTCCTTGTCGGCGTAAAGCCCCGTCTCGGCGCGGTTGACCGTGATCGCGCCGACGACCTGCTGGTCGCGAATCATCGGCACCGACAGGCCGCTGCGGAAACCGGCGAGCTCGCAGGCGCGCTTCATCTCCGGCGCGTACTCGTCGTCGGGCAGCGCCAGCAGGTCGGCGACATTGACCACGCTGCGCGTGCGGATCGCGCGCGCGGCGATCGAGGTGCTGCTGGCCACCGGTTGCGGCCAGGCGGCGCGCAGCGCGGCACTGCCTGCTTCATTGACGCCGTGCAGGCTGACGAGCTGCAACTGCTCTCCGTCCAGCCGCGTCACGAGGCAGAAGCGCGCCGCGGTCAACGAGGCGGCCTGCTCGGCAATGATGTCGAACACCGGCTGCACGTCGGTCGGTGATTCGCTGATCACCTGCAGCACGTCGGAGGTGGCGGTCTGGCGCGCCAGCGCTTCCTGCGTCTCGTGGAACAGGCGCGCGTTCTGGATCGCGATCACCGCCTGGTCGGCGAAGGTCTGCAGCAGCGCAAGCTCTTTGTCGCTGAAGGCGCCGCGCGAGCGCGCCACGCCGACCACACCGATACCGCGCCCTTCCCACAGCATCGGCGCGAAGGCGATCGAGTGGTAGCCCACCAGCTCGCCCATGCGGCGCATCACCGGCGGGATGTCGGGCGCATGCAGCACGTCGGCGTACTGGATCGCGCGTCCCTCGGTGATCGCCAGTCCCGGCGCCGAACCCACTACCGGTGCCGGGAAGGTGGCTTCGATCGTCTCGCGCGCCTGGCCGACATAGGCCGCCACGGTGAGCCGCTCCTGATCGTCCACCAGCAGCACGTCGAGCTCGTCGCCGCCGAACAGGATCTTGCAGCTGTCGAGGATCTTGTCGAACACCGCCTGCGT
>JAOUIM010000339.1 GCA_029884035.1 Aquincola sp.
TCGCCACAAGGGCCAGTTTGCGAAGGCGCGCGAAGCCTACGAGACGGCGCTGACGCTCGATCCTGCCTATGCCGACGCGCACCTGAACCTCGGTGTGCTGCTCGACCTCTACATCGGTGAGCCCACAGTGGCCCTGGTGCACTACGAGCGCTATCTCGCCCTGTCGCCGGCCGGCGACGCCACGGTGGGCAAGTGGGTCGCCGATCTCAAGGGCCGCAAGCCTGCGAGCGTGGCCGCAGCCGACGTGAAACTGGTGAACAAGGAGCAGCCGTGATGAAGGGCCGCATCGTCGCGATCTTGCTGCTCGGCAGCGCTGCATCCGTCCTCGCACAGGATCGTGCGGACATCGATCGCACACAGATCATCGGCAATCGCGAGTTACCAAAAGTACTCTACATCGTGCCGTGGAAAAAGCCCTTGCCGGGGGATCTGGCAGGACGACCATTGGTGAGTGTGCTGGACGAGGCACTCGCGCCCGTCGACCGCGACGTATTTCGCCGCCAGGTGAACTACCACGCGCAAGTCGCCGAACGCAGCGGCGCCGCGTCATCCGAGAAACGTTGAAGAAGGAGCTCCGTTCATGAATCTCTTCGAATTCGCCGTTAAGTTCTTCCAGGACAGCGGCCTGGCCATCTACCCGAGCATTCTGATCATGACCGTCGGCCTGGCGATCGCGATCGAACGCTTCGTCTTCCTGGCCAAGGCGCGCGCTGCCAATCGCGCGCTGTGGGACAGGATGCTGCCGCCCCTGCAGGGGGGCAAGCTCAAGGAAGTGCACCACCTGGCCCAGAGCTCAGACGCTGCGGTCGGCAAGATCGTGGCGTATGGCCTGAACCGCATGCAGAGCCCCGGCCGCCGCGAAGACATCGACGCCGCGATGGAGGAGGGCATGATGGAGATCGTGCCGCGCCTGGAGAAGCGCACCCACTACATCGCGACCTTCGCCAACGTGATCACGCTGGTGGGCCTGCTGGGCACCATCATTGGCCTGATCAAGGGCTTCACCGCGGTGTCGCAGGTCAACCCGGCCGAGAAGGCCGAGATGCTGTCCGCGTCGATCTCGATCGCGATGAACAACACGGCGTTCGCGTTGTGCGTGGCGATCCCCTTCCTGCTGATCCACTCGTTCCTGCAGGCGCGTACCAGCGAGATCGTCGATGGTCTCGAGGCCGCGAAGGTCAGCTTCCTGAACGCGACGCAGCGTCAGAAGGCCGAAGCCGCCGCCGCCCGCTGAGCCGCGGTCCACGGAGAACTTGCCATGCGTTCGCGACGCATACGCCGCCACTCGGCCGAACTGGACGTCACCGCGTTCATCAACCTGATCGTCGTACTCGTGCCGTTCCTGTTGTCCACGGCCGTGTTCACGCGGCTGTCGGTGATCGACCTCGCGCTGCCCGCGCAGAGCTCGGGTGTCGAGCAGTTGAAGGTCGACGAACTCAAGCTCGAGGTGGTGATCCGCCCCGACGCGCTCGAGGTCGGTGACAAGATCGGCGGCCTGATCCAGCGCATCCCGAACAACGCGCAGGGCTACGACACCGTGGCCCTCGCGCAGCTGATCGAGATGCTCAAGCAGCGGTTCCCGACGCAGGCCAATGCCACCGTGCTGGCACTGCCCGACACCTCCTACGAGGTGCTGGTGCAGGTGATGGACGCGGTGCGCGAGCGCCCGGTCCCCGCCAGCGGCAAAGGTCAGCCCGTGCCGCTGTTCCCCGACATCTCCATCGGTGACGCCCCGCTCGTCAAGAAGACATGACCCAGCTCACCGGCATCCAGAAGCGCGCTGAGCGCAAGTCTCGCAACCACACCGGGCTCGACATGAACCTGGTGTCGCTGATCGACATCTTCACGATCCTGATCTTTTTCCTGATGTCGTCGGCCGCCGGCGTCGAGATCCTCAACACCAGCAAGGCGGTCAAGCTGCCGGAGTCACACGCCGACAAGCTGCCGCGAGAGACGGTGGTGATCGTCGTCGCCGGCCAGGACATCCTGGTCGACGGCCGCAAGGTCACCACGGTCGACGAGGCGCTGGCCACGGTGGGCGACGAGATCGCTCCACTGAAGGCCGAACTGGCGTTGCACGCGAGCAAGCAGGTCGTGCGCGCGGAGAACAAGGCGCAGAGCAAGGCCGTGACGATCATGGGTGACAAGGACATCCCTTACCGCCTGCTGCGCAAGGTGATGGCCACCGCGGCGCGCGCCGACTACAGCGACGTGTCGTTTGCCGTGACCAAGAAGGTGAAGGCATGAGTGCCGCGCTTGCGGTCGGAGGGGCACGGCCCCCGATCACGGGCCCGGCCGAACGGCGGCGGAGGTTGCCATGAGGTCGGCAGCCGCGATCGATGCGGTCTCGTTCCGCGTTCCCTTCCTCGCCTGGTCCTACTCACCGGAAGACGAGAAGCGCTTCCGGCGCTACCTCGGGCGCATCCTGCTGGTCAGTGCATTGCTGTGCATCCTCTTCACGCTGTGGCCTCGGCCCAAGGAGGAACGCGTCGTCGAGGAGCTGCCGCCGCGCCTGGCCAAGCTGCTGCTCGAAAGGGAGCCGACGCCGCTGCCCGTGCCGAAGGCGCAACCGCCCAAGGACGAGAAGCTGGCGCAGGCCAAGTCGAAGGACGACACCACGGTGACACCCGAGCCGAAGCGGCCCGAGCCCAAGCGCGAGGCCGCCAAGGGCGCGCCCGTGCCCGAGGCGCGCAAGCCGATCGAAGGCCGGCCGCCGGGTGAAATCGACGCCGCGCGGCGCCGCGTCGCAGGCATCGGACTGCTCGCCTCGAGCAAGGAACTCAACGAACTGCGCGGTGCCCCTGTGGCCGTGCAACTGAAGACCGACATCAAGCAGGGCCCCGGCGTGGGCACTGGCGTGGGCGTAGGCGTGGGGGCCGGCAACGAGCAAGGCATCCCGGTGCGCGCGCTGATCACATCGAATGCTCAGGGGGGAAGCGGTGGAATCAACACCGCGTCGTACAGCCGCTACACCGGCGGCGGCGGTCTCGCCGGTCGCGCCACCACGCTCGTCGAGGGCGCGGCGGGCGGCGGCGGGGGCGGCGGCCCCGGTGGCGGCGGTGGCGGCGGCAAGGGCAATGGCACCGGGCTGGGCAGCGGCGATGGCGTCAAGGGCGCCAAGGGCGGCGTGCTCACCAAGGGTGGCAGCGGCAAGGCCTCGCGTTCGATTGAAGAGATCAAGCTTGTCTTCGAGCGCAACAAGGGGGCGATCTACGCGCTGTACAACCGCGCGCTGCGCGAAGACCCGTCGCTGCAAGGCAAGGTCGTTGTCGAGCTGAAGATCTCACCGTCCGGCGAGGTCGTCGGCTGCCGCGTCGTGTCCACCGAGCTGAAGACGCCAGAGCTCGAAACCAAGCTCGTGGCCCGCATCCGCGGTTTCGACTTCGGCGCCAAGGATGTCGACACCATGGTCGTCACCTGGCCGGTCGACTTCCTGCCCTCGTGATCGCAGGATGCCCGGCACCGGGCATCGGCCTTTACATCACTGCTGTTTGCACACTGTGCTGGCCCATGGGCCGGTGATCGCCTCGACACCGCAATCCCACAGCGTCTGGGCATCGCCGGCGTGGTCCACGCCTTCGGCGCACACCATCACCGGCAGCGCGCGCAACAGCGCGACGCTGCTGCCGACGAATCGCCGCACCGCGTCGTTGGTGGCCGCGCCTCGCACCAGGGCAGCGTCGAGCTTCACGTAGTCGAGGCCGACTTCGTACAGCCGCGGCGCGCGGTGCAGGTGGTGGCCAGCGTGCTCGAGGCCGAAGCGCACGCCCAGCGGCCGCACGAGGCCCGCGAAGGCATGCAGGAGGTCGTGGTGGCCCAGCGCTGCGGCCTCGGCCACTTCGAGCCACAGGCCGCGCGCGGCACGCGGTGATGCGGCCAGCATCTCGCGCAACTGGGCCGCGAAGCCACCGTCGGCCACCGACGCGAGTGCGAGGTTCACCGCGCGCGGACGACCGTCCTGCGATGTCGCGTCGAGGGCCAGCCGAACCGCAAGCAGGTCCAGCGACGGGGTCAGACGGCCCCGGGCGGCCAGCGGCAGCCACCGCGCGGCCGGCTGATAGTCACCATCCTCGTCGACCTGTACGCGCAGCGGGCATTCGAGGTGCGACAACTCGCCCTCGCGATCGATCACCGCGAATTCGGCCAGCCTCGCACGGCGCTCGGTCAATGCCCATTGGAGGCGGCGGTGCCAGAACGCCTCGCCACGGGCGGCCGTGGCGTCGGCAGGCCCGGGTGCCACGTCGGCGTGTGCGGAGAACGGCCCGTCGCTCTCGGCACGTGC
>JAOUIM010000340.1 GCA_029884035.1 Aquincola sp.
CCGACAGCGTCTCGACCAGCATGAAATGCTGATGGACCATGCCGATGCCACGCGCGATGGCGTCGTGCGAGTTGGTGATGCGCGCAGGCCGGCCGTCGATCTCGATCTCTCCGCTGTCGGCCTGATAGAAACCGTACAGGATCGACATCAGCGTGCTCTTGCCGGCGCCGTTCTCGCCGACGATTCCGTGCACCGTGCCGGCAGGCACCGTCAGGTCGACGGCACGGTTGGCGTGCACCGCGCCGAAGCGTTTGTCGATCGCGCGCATGACCACCGCAGGCGGCGGCCGCGTGTCGCTCATGGCGTCACTTGCACGCGTTGGCAGACATGTAGTCGATGACCTTGATCTTGCCGCTGATGATGTCGGCCTTGGCCGCATCGACCTTTGTCTTCATCTCGGCGCTGACCAGCTTCTCGTTGTTCTTGTCGAGCGCATAGTCGACACCGCCTTCCTTCAGGCCGAGCGAGGTGACGCCGGGCTTGTGCTGCTTGAAGCTGTTGTAGACCGCCACGTCCACCCGCTTAACCATCGAGGTCAGCATCGTTCCGGGGTGCAAGTGGTTCTGGTTGCTGTCCACGCCGATCGCCAGCTTGCCGGCGTCCTTGGCCGCCTGGTAGACGCCGGTGCCCGTGCCACCGGCAGCGGCAAACACGACGTCGGCGCCCTTGGCGAACTGCGCCTTGGTCAGCTCGGCGCCACGCGCCGGGTCGTTCCAGGCCGTGGGTGTCGTGCCGGTCATGTTGGCCAGGATCTCGACCTTGGGATTGGCGTACCGTGCGCCCTGCTCGTAGCCGCACTGGAACTTGCGGATCAGCGGCACGTCCATGCCGCCGACGAAGCCGACCTTGCCCGACTTGCTGGCCATCGCGGCCATCATGCCGACGAGGAAGCTGCCCTCGTGCTCGCGGAACACGACCGACTCCACGTTGGGCAGGTCGACGACGAAGTCGATGATCGTGAACTTGAGCTTCGGAAACTCCTTGGCCGTCTTCTCCATCGACGAGCCCATCGAGAACCCGACACCGATGATCGGATTGGCGTTGCGCTCGGCCATGCGACGCATCGCCTGCTCGCGCTGCGTCGGGTTCGAGATCTCGAACTCGAGATAGGGCTTGTTCGTCTCCTTCTTCCAGCGCTCGGCACCGTTGTAGGCCGCCTCGTTGAACGACTTGTCGAACTTGCCGCCCATGTCGAAGATCACGGCGGGCTGGGACTGGGCAAGCGCCACGGCGGGCGCCGCGGCGAGCGCGAAAGCGCAGGCGAGCAGCTTGGCATTCATGGGGAGCGCATCCTTCCTGGGTGGGGTTGTGCGGGTGCGGCAGGATAGCAAGCCCGCCGCACCCCCTGGCTCAGGGGCCGCCCAGGGGCTGCACTAGCATCTCGGCATGCCCGATGCACTGGACCTCGCCCGCTCGTTGCCCAAGGTGGTGCTTCACGACCACCTCGACGGCGGCCTGCGCGAGGCGACGCTGCTCGAGCTGCTGCGCGAACGCGGCATCGAGCCGCCGGCCGGCGACGCGGCGTCGCTCGGCCAGTGGTTCGACGATCGCGCCCACGCCGGCAGCCTGGTCGAGTTCCTGCGTGGCTTTGAATTGACGGTCACGGCCATGGCCAGCCCCACGGCGCTGCGCCGTGTGGCCTTCGAGGCTGCCGAGGACGCCAGGTCCGACGGCGCGCTGCTGGCCGAGTTCCGCATCGCCCCCCTGCTGTTCGAGCCGTACGGCATCGCGGGCGAGGCCGCCGTCGAGGCCCTGCTCGAAGGCCTGAGCGCCGCGCCGATTCCGTGCGGCCTGATCGTGTGCGCGATGCGCCACCTGCCAGAGTCCGAGACGTTGCGCGCAGCGCAACTCGCGGCCTGTTACCGCGACCAGGGTGTCGTGGCGTTCGACCTGGCGGGCGCAGAGGCCGGACACCCGCCCGCCGAGCATGCACGTGCGATCCGGCTGGCGCGCGACGCCGGCCTCGCACTGACGCTGCACGCCGGCGAGGCTGACGTTGCCGATCGGGTGCTCGAGGCGGTGCAGCTGGGGGCGTCGCGCATCGGTCACGGCGTGCGACTCGTCGACGCACTGCGGGAGCGCCCGGCGCTGGTCGACGCGGTGCGTGAGGCCGGCGTGCACCTCGAGGTGTGTCCCACCAGCAACGTACACACGGGCGCGGCGCGCTCGCTTGCCGAGCATCCGATCACCGATCTGTGGCGGGCCGGGATCTCGTTGAGCTACCAGACCGACAACCGATTGATGTCGCGGGTCACGATGACCAGCGAGGCGGCCGACTTGCTCGCGCACACGCCGCTGACGGAAGCCGACCTGCGAGCGATGGCCGACGAGGCCTTGCGGCACGCATTCGTGAAACCATGACGTGACAACACCGCCCATCGGCGAGCGAAGGGCGGCGTTGCGAGATTGTTGGTAGGCGCGATTGGACTCGAACCAACGACCCCCACCATGTCAAGGTGGTGCTCTAACCAGCTGAGCTACGCGCCTGGAGGGTCGGCATTGTATCAGCGGCGCCAATGTGCTCGGCCCGCTGTCACTTGCGCCGTGCCGTGCGCACGCCGCTGACCTGCGCAACCAGCTTGAGCACCGCGGCCAGCCGTTCGCTGTTCGACACCTCGACCGTGAACGTCATCCACGCGGTCGCGCCCGCGCTGCCGCGGGCGCTTTGCGAGTGCGCGCCGGTGACGTTGATCTTCTCCTTGGCGAACACCTCGGTGATGTCGCGCAGCAGCGCCGGGCGGTCGGCGGCTTCGACCAGCACATCGATCGGGTACAGCGCGGCCTCGTTGCGCGACCGGCCCCACTCGACCGCGATCACGCGGTCGGGTGCGCGCTCGCGCATGTGGCGCAGGTTGCTGCACCCGCGCCGGTGGATCGCCACGCCCTTGCCGCGAGTGACGAAGCCGTCGATTTCGTCGGGCGGTGCGGGGCGGCAGCAGCGTGCGAGGCTGGTGAGCAGCGAATCGACACCCACCACGAGCACTGCGCCGCGCGATGTCCCATCCGCACGGGATCGCTTGATCAGCGGTGCCGCTTCGTCCGCCGGTGCCGGTGCGGCCGGACGCAACAGCTGTTCGATGTGGCGCAGCGAGAACTCGTCCTTGCCCACGACTTCATATAGCGCATCGGCATTCTTGAAGCCGAGCTGCGCGGCCAGCTCGTCGCGCTCCAGCGCGGTCTTGCCTTCGCGCTGCAGCAGCTTCTCGACGAGGTCCCTGCCCCTGGCCACGGTTTGCGCCATCGCCTGCGCGTTGAACCAGGCTCGCACCTTGGCACGGGCACGCGCACCTGCCAGATAGCCGAGATCGGGATTGAGCCAGTCGAGCGACGGCCCGCCCTCCTTTGCCGACGTGATCTCGACGGTCTGCCCGTTGGCCAGGGGCGTGTTCAGCGGCACGAGCACGCCGTCGACCTTGGCGCCGCGGCAGCGGTGGCCGAGGTCGGTGTGCAGCATGTAGGCGAAGTCGACCGGCGTGCCGCCCGCAGGCAGTTCGATCACCGTGGCCTGCGGCGTGAAGACATAGATGCGATCGTCGCGAGATGTCGCGCCCGCGACCTCGGCGCTCGAGAAATCGCGCTCCCATGCGAGGAGCTGGCGCAGCACCGCCTTGCGAGCCGCGGCGATGCGCTCCTCGTCGCTGCCCGTGGCGCTGACGCCCGCATAGCCCTTCGTGCCGGCTTCCTTGTAGGCCCAATGCGCCGCGACGCCGTACTCCGCGTGCTCATGCATGGCGCGGGTGCGGATCTGGATCTCCACCGCGCGGCCGTCATCGCCGCGCACGACGGTGTGCAGCGACTGGTAGCCGTTCGGCTTGGGCTTGGCGATGTAGTCGTCGAACTCCTCGCCAATCGGGGGCCAGCGCTCATGCAGCCGCGCGAGCGCTGCGTAGCACGCGTCGACGTCCGCAACGATCACGCGCAGTGCGAGCAGGTCGAAGACGGCGTCGAACGACAGGCGCTTGCCCTGCATCTTTTTCCAGATGCTGTACAGGTGCTTGGGCCGGCCTTGCACCTCGGCCTTCAGGCCGTGTGACGCCAGCAGCGCTGCCACCTGCCGGCGCAGAGCCTGCACCGCGGATTCACGTGCGCTGCGGGTCTCGTCGAGTTCCTTCGCGACGCGGCGGTAGTCGCCCGGTTGCAGGAAGCGGAAGGCCTGGTCCTCGAGTTCCCACTTGATCTGCCAGATGCCCAGTCGGTTGGCGAGCGGCGCGAACACGTCGCGCGACTCGCGCGCCACGTCCTGCGGGCAGTCGATGCGCGCGGCGGCGTGC
>JAOUIM010000341.1 GCA_029884035.1 Aquincola sp.
GAGTGCGCGGCCGGTCGTGTCCCAGCCCCCGCCCGGATTGGCGGGAATCATGATCTTGATGTTGGCACTGGCGAGCGCGGTCAGCGGCCAAGCGCCGGCAGCGGCCAGCGCCATTACGGTTCGAACAAAGTCGCTTCGTCGCATCATTGCAAAGTCTCCTGGAACGGGATTGACATGCTCGGATGATGCCCGGGCGATGCACCCGAATCGCCTGTGGTGAGTACCTAGAATCGCACCAATGCGTTTGGACAAATGGCTTTGGGCTGCGCGCCTGTACAAGACCCGCAGCCTGGCTGCCGTCGCGGTCGACCTGGGTCGGGTACGCGTCAATGGCCAATCGGTCAAGCCGGCTCGCGAGCTGCGGCTGGGAGACCAAGTCAGCCTCAGGCACGGCGCCGGTATGGGACGGACAGTCGTGGTCCTTGGCCTGTCCGCGATACGTGGGCCGGCCCCCGTCGCCCAGACCCTGTACCGTGAGACCACCGATAGCCTGGCGGCACGCGAGCGTGCCGCCCAGCAGGCGTGCCTTGCGCCCGAGCCGGCCAAGGCGCTGACCGACGGCCGTCCCACC
This sequence comes from Aquincola sp., assembly GCA_029884035.1. Classification (GTDB taxonomy): domain Bacteria; phylum Pseudomonadota; class Gammaproteobacteria; order Burkholderiales; family Burkholderiaceae_C; genus CADEEN01. The sequence goes on from JAOUIM010000341.1 coordinate 572, forward strand.
AAGCGTGAGCGCCGCAAACTGGACCGGGCCTCGGACCGCTGGCAGCGATGGAGCGCCTCGATCGACAGACGATAGGAGTTCACCAGAAGGCCTCTTGAATCCAGGGACTTGGACCCCAACTCCGCCGAGGCGCTGGAGGAGGGCCCAAGGTGAAGCAGAGTTTCTGTTTCCCGCCTTCAGGCGCCTTGTTGGACCTGGCGCCTTTGGACACCCACTTCTTCCGACATGAACAACGAGACCCCGGAGAACCCGACCCCCCCCGCCGTCGACAGCGGCGCCCCTCAACCCGAGACCCAAGCCGAGGTCCAGCTGGGCGAGTTGCAGGCCCAGGTTGCGGCACTCAACGATGCGTTCCTGCGGGCGAAGGCCGAAGCCGAGAATGTCCGCCGCCGCGCAGAAGACGAGATGTCCAAGGCGCGCAAGTTTGCGGTCGAGAGCTTCGCCGAAGGCCTCCTGCCGGTGATCGACAGCCTGCAGGCAGCAATTGCGCAGCCTGACGCCAGCGCCACCCAGGTGCTCGAGGGCGTGCATGCCACTCTGCGGCAGCTGACGGCGGTGCTTGAGCGCAACAAGGTCGTCGAAGTCGCTCCCCCGGTGGGCACGCGGTTCGACCCGCACCAGCACCAGGCCATCACGGTGGTTCCCGCCGACCAGGAGCCCAACACGGTCGTGGCCGTCTTGCAGAAGGGCTACCTCATCGCCGACCGCGTCCTGCGCCCTGCACTCGTCACGGTAGCGGCGCCGAAGGCCTAGTTCACAACCGCCAGCCCTTGAAAGGGCCGCAGTTATCCACAACTCGAAGACAACCGGATTACGGACTCAGGAGCAATCGACATGGCAAAGATCATCGGAATCGATCTGGGCACGACCAACTCGTGCGTGGCCATCATGGAGGGCAACACCACCAAGGTGATCGAGAACAGCGAGGGGGCACGCACCACGCCATCGATCATCGCCTATCAGGACGATGGCGAAGTTCTCGTCGGCGCCTCCGCCAAGCGACAGGCCGTCACGAACCCCAAGAACACGCTCTACGCGGTCAAGCGCCTGATCGGCCGCAAGTTCACCGAGGGTGAGGTCCAGAAGGATATCAACCTGATGCCGTTCAAGATCGTCGCCGCCGACAACGGTGACGCGTGGGTCGAGGTCCGCGGCAAGAAACTCGCGCCGCCGCAGGTCAGCGCCGAGGTGCTGCGCAAGATGAAGAAGACCGCTGAGGACTACCTGGGCGAGGAAGTGACCGAGGCCGTGATCACGGTTCCGGCCTACTTCAACGACAGCCAGCGTCAGGCCACGAAGGACGCCGGTCGCATTGCGGGCCTGGACGTGAAGCGCATCATCAACGAGCCGACGGCCGCCGCGCTCGCCTTCGGCCTGGACAAGGGTGGCAAGGGCGATCGGAAGATCGCGGTGTATGACCTGGGCGGCGGCACGTTCGACATCTCGATCATCGAGATTGCCGACGTCGATGGCGAAATGCAGTTCGAGGTGCTCTCCACCAACGGTGATACTTTCCTCGGCGGCGAGGACTTCGACCAGCGCATCATCGATTACATCGTCACCGAGTTCCGCAAGGAGCAAGGCGTCGACCTGACGAAGGACGTGCTCGCGCTGCAACGCCTGAAGGAAGCGGCCGAGAAGGCCAAGATCGAACTGTCGTCGTCGACGCAGACCGACGTCAACCTGCCGTACATCACGGCCGACGCCACCGGCCCGCGCCACCTCAACATCAAGCTCACGCGCGCCAAGCTCGAAGCACTGGTCGAGGACCTGATCGACAAGACGGTCGAACCGTGTCGCATCGCGATCAAGGACGCGGGCGTCAAGACGACCGAGATCGACGACGTGATCCTGGTGGGCGGCATGACACGCATGCCCAAGGTGCAAGACACGGTGAAGGCCTTCTTCGGCAAGGAACCCCGCAAGGACGTCAACCCTGACGAAGCAGTGGCCGTGGGCGCGGCGATCCAGGGGCAGGTGCTCTCCGGTGACCGTAAGGACGTGTTGTTGCTGGACGTCACACCGCTGTCACTGGGCATCGAGACGCTGGGCGGTGTGATGACCAAGATGATCAAGAAGAACACCACGATCCCGACCAAGTTCTCCCAGGTGTTCTCGACGGCCGACGACAACCAGCCGGCGGTGACGATCAAGGTCTACCAGGGCGAGCGCGAAATGGCCTCGGGCAACAAGAGCCTGGGCGAGTTCAACCTCGAGGGTATTCCTCCGGCACCTCGCGGATTGCCGCAGATCGAGGTGACGTTCGACATCGACGCCAACGGCATCCTGCACGTGCACGCCAAGGACAAGGGCACCGGCAAGGAAAACAAGATCACGATCAAGGCCAACTCGGGCCTGTCCGAGGCCGAGATCGAGAAGATGGTCAAGGACGCCGAGGCCAACGCGGCCGAGGACCACAAGAAGCTGGAACTCGTGCAGGCACGCAACCATGCCGACGCGATGGCGCACAGCGTGAAGAAGAGCCTGGCCGAGCATGGCAAGGAGCTCTCGGACGACGAGAAGGCGAAGATCGAGGCAGCGATCAAGGATGTCGAAGAGGCCCTGAAGAGCGACGACAAGGACGCGATCACCGCCAAGACAGATGCGATGATGGCCGCCAGCCACAAGCTGTCGGAGAAGATGTACGCTGACGTGCAGAAGGCGGCGGCCGCCCAGGGAGCGGCCGAAGCAGCCCAGCCACAGCGGGAGGCACGCAGCGCGGATGCCAAGGGTGACGACGATGTCGTCGATGCGGAGGTCAAGGAAGTCAAGAAGTGATGTTCCGGACGGGCGTGCCGCCCGCCGGGATATCTCGCCGCGTTCGAACTGACAGGCCGAGCCTGCCGTTCAACGCGGCGGTTGTGTTTTGTGGGTGAAGGTCTTTATGTCCAAGCGCGACTTTTACGACATCCTCGGCGTGCCCAAGAACGCCTCTGAGGACGACATCAAGAAGGCCTACCGCAAGCTGGCCATGAAGCACCACCCCGATCGCAATCAGGGCGACGGGGCGAAGGCGTCCGAGGAGAGATTCAAGGAGGCCAAGGAGGCCTACGAGATCCTGTCGGACGCGACGAAGCGCCAGGCCTATGACCAGTTCGGCCATCAAGGCGTCGACCCGAACATGGGCGGCTTTCGCGGAGGCCCCGGGGCTGAAGGCTTCGGTGGATTCGCAGAGGCTTTCGGCGACATCTTCGGCGACATCTTCGGTGGCGCGGGCGGCGGACGGCGCGGTGGCCAGCAGGTGTATCGTGGTGCCGACCTGTCGTACGCATTGGAGATCACGCTCGAGGAGGCCGCACTCGGCAAGGACACGCAGATCCGCATTCCGAGTTGGGACAACTGCGAGACCTGCCACGGCAGCGGTGCCAAGCCCGGTACATCGGCCAAGACCTGCCCGCAATGCAATGGAACCGGGACGGTCCATCTGCGCCAGGGCTTCTTCTCGATCCAGCAGACCTGTCCGCAGTGCCGCGGCGCCGGCAAGATCATTCCCGAGCCCTGCGCTACATGCCACGGCGCAGGCAAGGTCAAGAAGCAGAAGACGCTGGAAGTCAAGATCCCTGCGGGCATCAGCGAAGGCATGCGCATCCGCTCTGCCGGCAACGGTGAGCCGGGCAGCAACGGCGGTCCGCCGGGCGACCTGTACATCGAGATCCGCGTCAAGCAGCATGACGTCTTCGAGCGCGACGG
>JAOUIM010000342.1 GCA_029884035.1 Aquincola sp.
GTTCGAGAAGATGCCACGCGCCACGCCGTAGCGGATCGCGGCCATCATCGCCGCGCCGGTGAAGCCACCGACCGCCGCAGTGCCCGTGAAGGCCGTTGCGAAAATGAGTGCGAATGCCTGCGGGATCGACTGCCAGTGATAGACCAGCACGATCATTGCTGCAGTCACGTACCCGATCGCCATGAACGGGACGAGCCAGTTCGCGACCGATGCGATGCGCTTGATACCGCCCAGGATGACCGCGCCCGTGACGACGGTGAGCACGATGCCGGTCACCAGCGGGGTAATGCCGAACGAACCCTGCATCGCAGCGGCGATGCTGTTCGACTGCACCATGTTGCCGATGCCGAAACCGGCCAGGCCGCCGAACAGCGCAAAGGTGGCACCGAGCCAGGCCCACCGCGGCCCGAGCCCGTTGCGGATTGCGTACATTGGGCCGCCGACGAAACGACCCTTCTCGTCGCGCTCACGAAAGTGCACCGCAAGCAGCACCTCGGCGTACTTGGTGGCCATGCCGACCAGCGCCGTCATCCACATCCAGAACAGCGCTCCGGGACCGCCAAGCGCGATAGCCGTGGCGACGCCCGCGATGTTGCCCACGCCGATGGTCGCGGCCAGGCACGTCATCAGCGCTGAATAGGGACTGACCTCGCCGTGGGCTTCGTCACCGCCCCGGCCGCGCCAGACCAGGCGCAACCCGGCCGCGATCTTGCGCACCGGCATGCCGCCCAGGCGCACCTGCAGGTAGAAACCCGTGCCGAGGATCAGCGCCAGCATCGCCGGGCCCCAGACGAACGAATCGAGGGCGTTGATCCAGTCGCTGAACGTCGTCATGAGCTCCCCTGTGCGCGAAATTCAACGGGCGGTCGATGCCGCCCTGGCGTGCCGCACGTTACCTCAGTTCATTGCCGCGCGACAGCGCGCCACGCCGGCATCCTGCACGCGTCCGTCGACGTCGATGAAGCGCCATGAGTAGCGCCCGCGTTCGAGCGACAGTTGCAGCACGCCGTGCTCCAGCACGCGTGCCTTGCTGCGGTATGGCGGCTGCCAGAAGCCGTAAAGCCACGCTCCACCGGTACCGACGACGAATTGCCGCGGCGCCTGGCCAGCGGGCGGTGCCTGCCCTTGTGCATCCATGGGGTCAAAGCGCTCGTAGAAATGTTCATGCCCGCTCAGCACCAGGTCCGCTCCGTGACTGTCGACCAACTCCCAGAAGGGCCGCATCTTGTCGCCTGAACCCCGGTGCAGCCCCGACGAGTACAACGGTGCATGCCACATGACCAGCAGGCAGCGCTGCGTCTGCGCAGGCGTGCCCGCCTCGCCCGCAAGTTGCCGCTCCAGCCATGCATGCTGGGCCTGCAGCGCGCTGCCGTCGACGTTGCTGTCGAGTGCGATCAAGCGCCAGTCGTCGGACAACCTGCGGGCGTATGCTATGAAGCCACCCTCGTGCGGCGCATCGAGACCGAAGTACTCGAGGAAATCACTGGCACTGCCGCGCACGTAATCGTGGTTGCCGGGAGTGGCCAGCGTCGCCGCACGGTGCCGGCCCCATGTCGGCTCATAACACGAAGCCAGCGTCTGCGCGTCGCCGTGCGGATAGGCCATGTCGCCGAGAGCGAGCACCAGCGCACCGTCGGGCACGAGTCGCGAGGTGCGGGCGGCCATCGAATCCGCTGGCGCATGGCGCGTGCAGTCGGCGATGTCACCCGCGGCATAGACCTGCAGGCCGGCCGTCGGAGCGGCAGGCACGGTCGACGAGGGCGGCGGTCGCGTGGTTCCGATACAACCGGCAAGGACCAGCACGGCGACGAGCGCCGCGCCGGTCCGACCGGAGGCGAATGCGCGACCCGTCATCCGGCGCAAGGTTCGCGGACTTCGGCAACCCGCGCGCCGCCGGCGAAGGCCAGCGTGACATATACCATCATCGGTATTGCGCTCCGTTCGGTATCATTCGAGCGTCGGTGCGTCCGGCATGGACGGCCGCGATCCGGGAGAGTGTGCGTGACGGACGGGCCCGAAGCAAAGCGCGAATCTTCACTGCTGCAGCAGGTGGAAGGCGCCGAGAAGCTTTTTCTCGCCGGCCGGCGCAACCGCGCCGCCGACCTCGAGAGCGCCGTCCGCTTCTTCCTCGAATTCCTGCAGGGCTTCGAGAGCTTCGAATTCGACCAGCGCTGCGTCACGGTCTTCGGGTCCGCGCGCTTCAACGAAGGGCATCGTTACTACCAGCTGGCGCGCGAGGTCGGGTACGCGCTGGGCAAAGCCGGTTTCGCCGTCATGACGGGCGGCGGCCCGGGAATCATGGAAGCCGCCAATCGCGGTGCGCGCGAGGCCGGCGCCTTGAGCCTGGGCTGCAACATCCGCCTGCCGCGGGAACAGAAGCCCAATGCGTACCTCGACCGCTTCATCCCGTTCGAACATTTTTTCGTGCGCAAGGTAATGCTCGTCAAGTACTCGTGCGCGTTCGTCGTGATGCCGGGCGGCTTCGGCACGCTCGACGAAGCGTTCGAACTCGTCACGCTGGTGCAGAATGGCAAGATCGAGCGCTTTCCCTTGATCGCAGTCGGGCGCGACTTCTGGGGCGAGATGGAGCAGTTCCTCGATGACACGCTGGTAGGCGAAGGCACCATCACGCGCGAGGAACTCGGGCTCCTGCGTCTGGCGGACACGGCGGAGGAAGTCGTTCGCATCGCGCGCGAGGCACCCGAACCCTGACCGAGCACCTTTGCGGCCGGATGGCGGCGGGCTCGAGCCGAATGCCTTGCGCAGCGCCGGACTCTCAAGCCGCCAGCAGTTCCTCGAGCAGGCGCCAGCGCTGCAGTTTTTGCGCAAAACGCAGCGAGGCGTGCGCCGGGCTGGTCGACGGCAACAGGTGCAGCGGCAACGACGACGTCGGTTCGGGCAGGACGGGCTGTACCCGGCGCAGGTAGAGCCGATGGGCCGTGCCGCCATTGGCACACACGTGAACGATGCCGGGGTGCGCGCGGAAGAAGCGCTTGAAGTCGTTGGTGATGACCGAGTTCAAGTCGATCGACGCATCGAGGCTGCCGGGACGCACCGCCGCCTTGCAGACATCCCACAGCGCGACACCACTCAAACGCAGCCGCTCGGCCCGCTCGTCGTAGGGAACGTCGAGCCCGGCACCGAACAGCTCACCCATGATTCGCCAGAAGGCATTGTGCGGCTGCGCGTAATACTGGCGTTGCGCGAGCGACACCTGGCCGGGCAACGAACCGAGGATCAGCAGGCGCGCGTCGGGCGCAGCAATGGGTGGGAAGCCGCGGGATGTGGTGGACGCCAACGGAAGCTACACCCTGACACCGCCGCCCTCACCCGGCCCCTCTCCCACGGACATGGGAGAAGGGGAAGCGGGCAAGGCGAGGAAGTGGCGGAAGCAGGAAGTCAGGTGCGCTCAAGAACTGTCGTGATCCCCTGGCCCAGGCCGATGCACATCGTGGAGATGCCGAGCGTGGCGTTCTGCTGCTCCATGACGTTGACCAGCGCGGTCGTGATGCGCGCGCCCGAACAGCCCAGCGGATGACCGAGCGCGATCGCGCCGCCGTTCAGGTTCACCTTCTCCTCGAAGGTATCCATGAGGCCGAGGTCCTTGATCACCGGTAGCGACTGCGCGGCGAAGGCCTCGTTCAGCTCGGCGATCTGGATGTCTTCCATCTTGAGGCCAGCGCGCTTCAGCGCCTTCTTCGTCGCCGGCACCGGGCCGTAACCCATGATCGCCGGATCGCAGCCCGCCACCGCCATCGCGCGGATCTTCGCGCGCGGCTTGAGGCCGAGCGCCTTGGCACGCTCGTAGCTCATGACCAGCATTGCCGAGGCGCCGTCCGAAATCGCCGACGAGGAACCGGCCGTGACGGTGCCACCCTTCGGATCGAACGCGGGCGGCAGCGCAGCCAGCGCTGCCACGGTCGTCTCGGGCCGGATCACCTCGTCGATCTCACAGAGCACGCGTGCGCCGACGGCGTCGTGACCTTCGACGCCCACGACCTCATTCCTGAACCGGCCCGTCTGGGTGGCCTCCCAGGCCTTGGCGTGCGAGCGCGCAGCGAACTTGTCCTGCATTTCGCGCGTGATGCCGTGCATGCGGCCCAGCATCTCGGCGGTCAGGCCCATCATGTTCGACGCCTTGGCGTACTGAGTCGAGGCAGCCGGGTTCAGGTCGATGCCGTGCATCATGTTGACGTGGCCCATGTGTTCCACGCCGCCGATCACGAACACGTCGCCCTGGCCCGTCATGATCTGCGC
>JAOUIM010000343.1 GCA_029884035.1 Aquincola sp.
CGGGCTTCGCGGGCCATAACCCGTGCTCGAACAGGCGATGCGCGACCGGCCTCAACCAGCGCTGCCGCGACAGGCTCTCAGCGGTTGGCAACTTGCTCATGAGGCGCTCCCGAAGGCTGCACCAATAACCACGGGGTGTCATGGGAGGATCATCGGTGTTCGTCCTTTTCCCTGCGCCGTGGCAGGCTGTGGCTCGATCGAAGGCGCTCGGCAACCCTTTATAATCCCGCGGCTTTGCTGGGCAAGTTTGTGAACCCGACCACGCCAGACCGGGAACTGCGCTCCGACCCGTGGGCCGATGACACCGACGAGGCCAGCGATGCGGCCCGTGAGCCCCTGACGCGAGAGCAGGCGCAGGCATTGCTGGCCAACAGCCCGCATTCGGTGTCGCCGTGGCGGGTGATCGCGGTGCAAGCCGCGGTCGGGGGGACGGCGGCCTTGCTTGCGGGCTGGGCCGGTGCCCGTTGGGATGTGTTTTGGTCGGCGCTGTACGGCGCCGCGGTCGTGGTGATGCCGGGCGCCTTGATGGCGCGCGGCATGACCAGGGCTCCGCGCAACGTGTCGCCTGGCGCCAGCGCTGTCAGCGTCATGTTGTGGAGCATGGTGAAGATAGGGGCCTCGATCGTCATGCTGCTGCTGGCGTCGAGGTTGGTACAGCCACTGAGTTGGCCGGCGCTGCTGGCGACGATGGTGCTGTGCATCCTGGTGTACTGGTTTGCGCTGCTCAAGCGCGGCCGTTGAGAACAAGATCGGACGGGACTCGAATCAGATGGCAGCCGAATCTCATGCGCCCAACGCCGGTGAATACATCATTCACCACTTGACCCATCTGGGCACCGGCAAGCCCAAGGGTCTGGTCGATTTTTCGATCGTCAACTACGACTCGCTGTTCTTCTCGATCTTGCTCGGGGTTGTGGGCTGCTTCCTGCTCTGGAAGGCCGCGCGAGCCGCAACCTCGGGTGTGCCTGGACGCTTCCAGGCCGCGGTGGAGATCCTGGTCGAGATGGTCGACAGCCAGGCCAAGGGGATCGTCCACAACGCGCACAGCCGCAAGCTGGTCGCGCCGCTGGCGCTGACGGTGTTCGTGTGGATCTTCCTGCTCAACGCGATGGACCTGCTGCCGGTCGATCTGCTGCCTGCCATCTGGGGCTGGATCTATGGCGCCGCCGGTCACGACCCCAAGCATGCTTACCTGCGCGTCGTGCCGACGGCCGACCTGTCGATCACGATGGGGCTGTCGGTCGGCGTGCTCATAACCTGCCTGGTCTACAACGTCAAGATTAAAGGCGTCGGCGGCTGGATCCACGAATTGTTCGCGGCGCCCTTCGGCAACCACTGGGCGCTGTACCCGTTCAACTTCGCGATGCAGATCGTCGAGTTCGTCGCCAAGACCGTCTCGCATGGGATGCGACTGTTCGGCAACATGTACGCCGGCGAGTTGATCTTCCTGCTCATTGCGCTGCTGGGCGGCGCGTTCACCCTGTCCCTGGGCGGACTGGCGCTGGCCGGCCTGCACATCTTCGCCGGCACCGTGTGGGCCATCTTCCACATCCTGATCATCACGCTGCAGGCGTTCGTGTTCATGATGCTGACGCTGGTCTACGTGGGTCAGGCACACGACTCGCACTGATCCCGCCTTTCCTTCCCTCTCACTACCAAATCCCAACAGGAGTCATCATGGAACTCATCGGTCTCGTCGCGCTTGCCGCTGGTCTCATCATCGGTCTGGGCGCCATGGGTGCCTGTATCGGCATCGGCGTCATGGGCAGCAAGTACCTCGAGTCGGCCGCGCGCCAGCCCGAATTGATGGGCGAGTTGCAGACCAAGATGTTCCTGCTGGTCGGCCTGATCGACGCCTCGTTCATCATCGGTACCGGTATCGCGCTGTGGTTCACGACGGCCAACCCGTTCCTGTCGCAGCTGGCCAACCTGCCGAAGTGATTTGGCCCACCCCCGGTGCGGCTGCGCCGCTCCCCCTCAAGGGGGCAACGCCAGCGGCCCGGCAAAGCCGGTTCCGCGGCGTTCGCTGGGTTCAATCAGTGCGCGAGGCAACCACATGAGCATTACCGCGACATTCATCATTCAGATGATCGTGTTCCTGATCTTGGTCGGGTTCACGATGAAGTACATCTGGCCGCCGATCACCGCCGCGCTCGACGCGCGGGCGAAGAAGATCGCCGACGGCCTATCGGCCGCTGACAAGGCCAAGGCCGAACTCGCGCAGGCCAACCAGCGCATCGAGCAGCAGCTCTCGGCCGCCCGTGACGACGCCGCCAAGCGCCTGGCCGATGCCGAGCGGCTGGCGCAGTCGATGATCGAGGAGGCCCGCGGCAAGGCCAGCGCCGAGGGCGCCAAGATCGTCGCCGCCGCCCGCGCCGAGGCCGAGCAGGAAGCCAGCAAGGCGCGCGAGGCGTTGCGCGACCAGGTGGCCGCGCTGGCTGTCAAGGGTGCGGAGCAGATCCTGCGCAAGGAAGTGAACGCCGCGGTCCACGCCGACCTTCTCGGGCGCCTGAAAGCCGAACTCTGACCATGGCCGAACTCGCCACTATTGCGCGGCCCTACGCCGAGGCCCTGTTCAAGGCAGGCGGCGGCGCCCCCGAGGCCGAACAGGTGAACATGCTCGCGCGCGTGGCGTCGGATGCCCGCATGCGCCAGTTCGCCGACAACCCGAAGGTCAGCGAGCAGCAGGTGTTCGAACTGATCGGCGCGGTGACCAAGGCCGCACTCGCGCCGAAGGTCGAGGCCCTGCTGCGCACCGTGCTCGACAATGGGCGCCTCGCGGCGCTGCCCGAGATCGCCGCCCAGTTCCAGGCCCTCGTGAACGCGCGCTCGGGTGTGTCTGACGCTTCGATCGAGTCGGCGTACCCGATCGACGCTGCGGTGCTGCCCGGCGTGGTGGCCGCGCTCGAGCGGCGCTTCGGCCGCAAACTCAAGGCCCAGGTCTTGGTCAAGCCCGAGCTGATCGGCGGCATCCGCGTGGTCGTCGGCGACGAGGTGCTTGACACCTCGGTGCGCGCACGGTTGGAACAAATGAAGACTGCACTCGTCGCCTGAGTGCCGTCAGGAATTCTGGAGAACTAGCGATGCAACTGAACCCCGCAGAGATTTCCGAGCTGATCAAGAGCCGGATCGAGGGCCTGCAGCCCTCGGCCAACATCAAGAACCAGGGCACGGTGGTCTCGGTCACCGACGGCATCTGCCGCATCCACGGCCTGTCGGACGCGATGCAGGGCGAGATGCTCGAGTTCCCGGCCGGCCGCGACGGCCAGCCGACCTACGGCCTGGCGCTCAACCTCGAGCGCGATTCGGTCGGCTCGGTGGTGCTTGGCGAGTACGAGCACATCTCCGAGGGCGATACCGTCAAGTGCACCGGCCGCATTCTCGAGGTGCCGGTCGGCCCCGAGCTGATCGGCCGCGTCGTCAATGCGCTCGGCCAGCCGATCGACGGCAAGGGCCCGATCAACGCCAAGATGACCGACGTGATCGAGAAGGTCGCGCCGGGCGTGATCGCGCGCCAGTCGGTGAGCCAGCCGGTCCAGACCGGCCTGAAGTGCCTGGATTCGATGGTGCCGATCGGCCGCGGCCAGCGCGAGCTGATCATCGGCGACCGCCAGACAGGCAAGACGGCGGTGGCGGTCGACACGATCATCAACCAGAAGGGTCAGAACCTGACCTGCGTCTACGTTGCGATCGGCCAGAAGGCGTCGTCGATCAAGAACGTGGTGCGCGCGCTCGAACAGGCCGGCGCGATGGAATACACCATCGTCGTCGCCGCATCGGCCTCCGAGTCGGCCGCGATGCAATACGTGTCGGCCTACTCGGGCTGCACGATGGGCGAGTACTTCCGCGACCGCGGCCAGGACGCGCTGATCATCTACGACGACCTGTCCAAGCAGGCCGTCGCCTACCGGCAGGTCTCGCTGCTGCTGCGTCGCCCGCCGGGCCGCGAGGCCTTCCCCGGCGACGTGTTCTACCTCCACAGCCGCCTGCTCGAGCGTGCCGCGCGCGTGAACGCCGACTACGTCGAAGCCTTCACCAAGGGCGCCGTCAAGGGCAAGACGGGTTCGCTCACGGCGCTGCCGATCATCGAGACGCAGGCCGGTGACGTGTCCGCGTTCGTTCCGACCAACGTGATCTCGATCACCGACGGGCAGATCTTTCTGGAGACCTCGCTGTTCAACGCCGGCATCCGTCCCGCGATCAACGCCGGCATCTCGGTGTCGCGG
>JAOUIM010000344.1 GCA_029884035.1 Aquincola sp.
CGCCTCGCGTGCCTTGACCACCGGCACGTTGAAGCGGTTCTGCTTGACGACGAACAGGCATACGCCGGCGGCATCGGCCGCTTCGATCATGCGATCCGCGTCTTCCAAAAGCAGCGCCATCGGTTTTTCGACTACGACGTGCCGACCGCTGCGTGCTGCGGCAATCGCATGCTCTGCATGCATGCCACTTGGTGTCAGGACAGAGACAACATCAATGCCTGTCGATGCCAGCAAATCGTCCACTGAGGCGAAAGCTGGCACCCTGTACATCTCGCCAAAGGCACCAGCACGTTGCTGATCGATGTCGCACACCGCAGCCAGGCACGCGCCCACGATCTGTCCGGTGCCAAGCAGGTCGGCATGGCGCTTTGCGATCCGGCCGCAACCGAGGAGGGCAAATCGAATCATGACGCGACAGACGTTCGGTTGAAAAGATCAGTGATGCGGCCGCTTTGACGGACCTAAGGTGGCGCGCAGGCGCTCCATCTTGGAAGCCGTTTCTGGTTGCTGCGACGCCTTGCGCCAAGCGCTGCGTACGAACGCGTACAAGACCAGGAGCATGAACGCGGAGAGGGTAACCGCAATCGCGATCAAGGCCCGCTTGGGCTTGCTCTTCCACTCGGCGGGCTTGGCGACGTCGACTACCTGGATCAGGGCGCCCTCACGGCTCTCGTCCAACTTGGCCAGTTCGTACTGACGCGCGAAGAGGTCGAAAAGCGTTTCCTGGTATTTGAACTCGCGGAACTTGCTCACGTAATCGGGGCCGGCGCTGAGGTCGGTCGACTCCTCGAGCTTGCCCAGCTGCGCGCGCAGTGCACCCAGCGTGGACTGGGCCTGCTGAACTTCAGGCGTGGTATCGGCCAGGTTACGGCGCAGGGTCTGCAGCCGCACCTCGGCCGCCGTCGCCTCCGCACGCAGACGCGCGTACCCTTCGGCGGCTGCCTTGGCATCGGCCTTCAACGCGCCCTGGCTGAAGCCACTGGCCTGCAGTGCCTGCTGCGCCTGCGTCAGGCGGTCGCGGGTCTGTGTGAGCTGCGCCTCGAAGAAGGCACGCCGCTGCTGTGCCTCCGTCAAGGCCAGTTGACTCGTCAGGCGCCGCAGCTCTTCGACATGCCGGTTCGCGATGTCGGCCGCGCGCTGCGGATCTTCATCATCGACCTCGATCGTGATCAGCCCGTCCTTCTTACCCAGCGAGACGCGAACGTTCTTCGACAGTTTCTCGCGCGCCTTGAAACGAAATTCCTCGTCGTAGACCTTCATCAGCTTGAATTCGTCAATCAGGCGGTCGGCCACTGTCGCACTCTGCAGCAATGCCACGTACTGGTCCGCGGGGCTCTTGATGCCTGCGGCGGCGCCCACCAGACCCGACAACGCACCGAGTTGCGCAACCGCCGAGGCGGCGACGCTTTGTTGCTGCTGCGGGGGGACGAACACCGTGCGCGAGGTGTACGTCTTCGGAATCAGGAAGGTGATGCCCAGCGCGATCAGCCCCGCCAACAGCGGCCCGGCCACCAGCAACTTCCAATGCTGGGCCAATGGCAATGCGAGGTCGAGCAAGTCGATGCCCTCGTCTTCGGGGTCCAAGCCGCCGGTGTTCTCGCTGGGCATGCGCCTACCTTGTCGCGGCCTTGATGCCCGCAACGCCGAGCCCGAACTGGTACAGGATCTGGGTCCAGTCCTTGGCGTTCTGGATGAACGTGGTCTTGTTGAGTTCTTCAGGCACGAACACGGTGTCGCCGGGAATCGCTGGCGTGCTCTCGAGCGAGTTGCGGCTCGAGATCCAGTTGCCGTTCTGCTTGCTGCTGACCACGCTGCCGTTGGCACGGATCACGAAGGTGCTCGACTCGTCGGCACCCCGCGTGGGCCCACCCGCGAGCCCGAGGTATTCGCCCAGCGTACGGCCGTCGCTGAACAAGTAGCTGCCGCCGTTGAACACCGAGCCGAACACGCCCACCGTGGTGGGCCGCGGCGGCACGAGCAGGCGGTCGCCGTCTTCCAGCGCCAGGGGCGGCAGCTCTCGGCTGTCGGGCCGCAGTTGCAGCACGATGCGGCCGGTCGGGCGCAGTGCACGCAGCGCGTTGAGCAGTCGCGTGTTCGAGTTCTCGCGCGCGTTCTGGGCAGCAGCTTCATCAGGCGCGATCGCCGCGCGCTGCGTCGTGCTGTTGCGGGCAAGGTCGGTCTCCAGGTCGCGCAGCGCACGGTCGTAGTTCTGCTGCTGCGTCGCGCGCACGCTCTCGCGGCTGAACTCGGTGCCGAAGGGGTAGGCTGCTGGCGTCAGCCCGCCCGCCGCGGCCAGTGCGTCGGCAACGGTGCTGGCCGGAGGCAGCACGTACTCACCGGGACGGGCGACTTCACCCTCCACCCGCACGCGCTTGTTCTGGCGCTGCACGGGCAGCGTGGAGTCGACCGCACTGAAGGCCCGCACGACATCGCCCTGGTTCAAGGTTGCGCTCGTCGATGCGGGCAGCTCGAGCTGGACCACGCGCACGTCGGCACGATCGTCGAGCCGCTCCACGGCCAGACGCGTCGGGTCGGCCACGGCATTGAAGCCGCCGGCCATCGCGAGCAGGTCGCGCACGGTCTCGCCGGGTTTGAGTTCGAAGACGCCCTGGCGGTTGACGCTGCCGATCAGGCCAACCTGCAGCCCCACGGGGCCGACGTGGATCACGTCCTCGCCCTGCAACACGGGGTCGCCGCTGCGGTCGCCGCGCACCAGGATGTCGTACAGATCGATCGAGGCCACCCGTTCCTTGCCGCGGCGCAAGTCGATGCTGCGAAAGCTCCCCGCCGCCGATGGCCCGCCAGCCTGCATCAGCGCCTGCACGACGGTGGCCAGGCTGCTCACGGTGTAGGTGCCCGGCCGCGCGACGAACCCGGTGACGTAGACGCGCTGTGCACGCAACTGACCCAGAGAGACGGACAGCTGGAAGTTGCGGAACACCTGCGCCACGCGCTGCGTGATCACGCCCGGAAGATCGGCGTACCGCACGCCGGCCACCAGCACCGTGCCCACGCGGGGGATCGCGACGCGGCCGCTGCGGTCGACGAGCAGCCGCAGGTCCGCGTCTGCTGAGCCCCAGATCGTCAGCGCGAGCTCGTCGCCGGGTTTCACCAGGTAATCGGGCGGCACCAAGGGCGTCAGGTCGGCGCCCTCGGCCGAGCCGGTCACCAGTTCGGCGCCGAAGCGGCGGATCTGCAATTCGGGCTCCGTCAGTGCGTCCTGACCGGCGCGCCGTTGCACGAAGAGCTCGAACTCGCCTGGGCGGTACTTCGGCGGCGCGGCGCGCTCCGTGATGCCTCGTTGCGGCGCATTCGCGTCCTGCGCGGGCGCGGCGGGTATACCGCCTTGGCGCAGGCGGATCGGGCCACCTGCAGGGGCCGCGCCCGCCGGGTTCGCGTCCTGGATCGACGGGTTGAGCTGGGCGTGGCCGGCACTGCCGAACGCAAGCGCCAGCACTGCGATCAACCACACCAGCGGGCGTGCCATGCGGGGCGGAGAACGGCGGTGTCCGGGAGAAACGGGGGGCATGGATTCTCGGATTCGATCGCCCCGCGGCTCGCTGTGCGGATGCCGCAGGTTGGGCAGTGCCGATGTCGGGCCACTGGCTGCAGAAATCCGGCGCGATACGCGTCGACACACAGCGGGCGCGATTCTATCTGCTGCGCCGCGGCCACCGGTCTCGGACCGCCTGACTACACTGCCGCGCGATGTGGATGCTCGTCGCTGCGTTTCTGGTCGCCTTTGCGGTGACGCTGGCCATCGTTCGCTCGGCCCAGCGGCTCGAGCACTTGGCGGGCGATCACGACCTGTCTGGGCCACAGAAGTTTCACGCGCGGCCGGTGCCTCGCATCGGGGGTGTGGGCATCTTTGTCGGCGTGCTGGCCGGTGCTGGGCTCGCCATGGGGCTCGGCCAGCTGCCGGTCGGCCTGGGTATTGGGCTGCTGGTGGCGGCCCTACCGGCATTCGCTTCCGGTGTGGCCGAGGACCTGACCAAGAGCCAGAGCCCGCGCCGGCGCATGTTCTTCACCGCGGTGTCGGCGGTGCTTGCCGTGTGGCTGGTGCAGGCGGTGATCACGCGCACCGACATCCCTGGCCTGGATTGGGTGGTTGGCTTCGCGGCCGGCGCGGCGGTGGTCACCGTCTTCGTCGTCACCGGCGTGGCCAACGCGGTCAACATCATCGACGGGTTCAACGGCCTGGCGTCGATGTGCGTCGCACTGAT
>JAOUIM010000345.1 GCA_029884035.1 Aquincola sp.
CGCAGGCGGTGCCGCCTTCGTCAATCAGCAGGGCCATGGCCTTGGCTCGCCTTTGTTGGTGGTCGTTCAGGCCGCAGCGGCCTGCTCGAGCTCGGCCAGCCGCGCGTGGCGGAAGGCTCCCCACAGTGCAGCGCCGATCGCACCGGCGTAGATCGAGTCCGGGTGCGAGTGCGCTGATCTCAATCATCGCGCGCGCCTAGCTGGGGCCTGTCAACGCTATCGGAGGGCGCGCGCCAGGCCAAGGACATGGCGCGCCGATGAGTTCCCGGCAAGACAGGCTTACTTCTGGTGGCACTTCTGGCAGAAGCCCAACGGCGGACGGTCTTCGTAGCGGATCAGGCGGGCGCTATCGCTCTTGTGTGGATCGTGGCACGAGCCGCAGTAGAAGGGTTGGTCGGGCCGCGCCGGATCCGCCAGCCCGGGTTTCTCGCCGCCGACCGGATGCCCCCGGCTTGAAAAGCCAGCGGCGGCGTGGGGCGACTTCGGCACCTTCTTGTGGCAGTCCAGGCACACCTTGGTCGCCGACGCGGTCAACAGTGGCGGCTCGTCCGAGGCGTGCGCGTCGTGGCAGGCCAGGCAGTTGCCTTCCGCCGCCGGCTCGTGCTTGAACTTCGCCTCGAAATCCTTGCGTTCGTGGCAGCCGAAGCACAGCGTCGAGGCGTCTTCGGTCAGCAGCTTGTCATGCTTGGACGAGTGGGCGTCGTGGCAGTTGGTGCAACGGCCGAGTGCGGCGTGACGCTTCTTCTTGGCGAAGGCCGCCCTGTCATGGCACGTATAGCAAAGCGCTGATCCCTTGGCGGAAAGACCACCCTTGACGTCGCCGCTGTTCTTGTGCGGACTGACGCTGCCGTCCAGCGTGCTGTGGCACTTCACGCAGCCGTCCTTCAGCGCCGCGTGCACCACCTTGTCGGCACCGATTTCCTTGTGGCACTTGACGCAGGCGGTGTCGGCGCTCTGTGCCGCCGCGGGCGCGGCACCGCCGACGAGGATCAGGAAGGACCAAACGCAGTACAGCAGCGCCTTGCACCAAGGAGTATTGACTCCGACTCGATCCGAAGGTCTTGCTGTGGGCATGTTGCGCGCCGTTCGATTCAGTAGGACTCGGGGTTGTGGTTCTTGCCGTGGCAGGTCATGTAACAGCGACCGTGGTTGGTGCCGGTTGATTCCCAGCGCAGCACCCCGCCCGACGAGGGCGTCACGACCGTGGTGTTGAAGTTGATGAGGCGGGCGTTGTTGGCCGTCGTGCCGGGCGAAGGCACACCATGCGGGTCGTGGCACGTGCTGCACGGCGCGCGCTCGCCCGAAATGTGCTTGTTGTGTTCCCCGAAACTCGCGTTGCCAAGGATGCTGTTGCTGCTGTGGCACTTGAAGCACAGCGCGTAGTTGGCGGCCGAGTAACTGGTGGGGTCGGTGGTGATGTACTCGCGCTCGAGCAAGGGGCGGATCGTCGATCCGTGCGGGCCCGCGGGGCCTGTGCCGCCGGCGCCCGGGCCGGCGTTGTTGTTGTGGCAGTCCGAGCACTTCATCGTGCTTCCGGTCGTCCACGGCGCGATCAGGCTCGGCACGTTGGTGCTGCGACCAGCGCCGGCCACCGGATGGAACGACGCGCTGGTAGACAGGAACTTCAGGCGGATGTTGCCCTGCGCAACCTGGCGGTTGATGGTCGACGCCGGCGTGCGGGTGGTGCTGTCGGCGTGGCAACGGAAGCAGACCTCGTATTCGGCGGTCGCCTGGGTCACCGTGGTCCCGTTGATGTTGACGCCGCGCACCCCGGTCAGCGCACCCGCCAACGGAGCACCGGTGGCCTTGCTGGCGTGCGGGCTGTGGCAGTCGACGCACTCCACGTGCATCGTCGCCACGACTGCGGGCTCGGTCGGGTCGTGCGTGCCGGTCGTGCTCGACACGGTGTGCCGCGACAGCTTGGCCATCTCGGCCTGGATGTTCTTGGCTGCCACGTTGCCGTTGTGGCAGCTGTAGCACACGTTCTCCTCGGTCGCCGCGTGCAGCAGCGACTTTCGCCCCGGTGCGCTGTGCGGCTGGTGGCAGTTCTCGCAGGCGTTGGCGGCCACCGTGGTGCCGCTGGTCGTCGGCCAGGGATTGGGTGCGACGCCGTTCCACGTCTTCGTCGAGGTGGCATGGCTGCCGGCCGTCCAGCCGGCCTTCGTGTGGCAGCTGGTGCATAGGGCCGAAGCCGTGTTGGGCATGACGAGGAACTTGCCGTTCGTGTTGTCGTGCGCGTCATGGCAGCTGGTGCACTGCATCTGTCCGGCCGCATCGAGCTTCACGCGCGAAGGCAGGGCCGCGGGGCTGACGAGTTCGTTGTTGCGCTGGGTCACCAACGCGGCGGTGTAGGCGAACGACACCGGATGGTCGTCGCCCAGGTCAGTACCCAGCCGACCGGCGCCGGCGGGCATCACCGACGTAGCGCCGGCCATCGCGATCGGCGACGCACGGCTGAGGACATCGCCCAGCGCGATCGTGCCGTCGTGGCAGCTCAGGCACTGCAACGATGCCCCGTTGGGCTGGCCGGCGGCGCCCTTGGCCGTGCTGCTGCTGTACGGGGTGTACGCGGCGGCGGGATTGCGCCGATTCCACAGGCCACCGGCCGGCGACGCGTTGTGGGGCGCGTGGCAGAAGATGCAGATCTCCGACTCGCTGGCGGCCTTGACGGTGCCCGGACCGGATATCGACAGGTTGTGCTTGGTCGTGGCCACCTGCGACCACGCCGAAGCCGCGAGCGCCGCCGATGCGAAGAGCGCCAGCAGCGCGATCCAGCGGCGCAGATTCATGGTGTCCTCCCGACGTAGCGAAGCACTTGCACGCGCTGGTTGTAGGCATCGGCGACGTAGATCGTGTCGTCGCCGTCGATGTACACGCCCGCGGGCAGCCAGAACTCGCCGCGGTCGCGCCCCTGACCGCCGATCGCCAGCAGCAGCCGCCCGGAGGCGTCAAAGATCTGCACCGCGTGCAGCAGGCTGTCGATCACGTAGACGTGGCCGTGGCTGTCGGTGGCCACGCCCTTGTGGCGCGCCATGTCGCCACTACCGTCGCCGTGGCGGCCGAACTTGGACAGGAAACGGCCCTGCGGATCGAAAACCTGGACGCGGAAGTTCAACGCGTCGGCCACGTAAAGCCGCCCGGAGGCGTCGCGCCACAGCATCGTCGGATAGTTGAACTCGCCATCCGCCGAACCGCGCCGACCGATCGTCAATGCCAACGTGCCGTCGCGCTCGAACACCTGCACGCAGTGAGCCGCCGTGTCGGTGACGAACAGCCGACCGCTCGCCGGGTCGAAAGCAACGCCGGTGGGCTGCCGAAGTTCAGCGCGCAGCCGCCGCTCGACGGCGAACTCAGCCCCCGGCGCGAGCGTGAACACCTTTCGAAGAGCCGAATCGGTGACGTAGACCATGCCGTCTGCGCCCTGCGCGATGCCCACCGGCGAGGGCAGCGGCTGGCCGCCCTCGGCGCGCAGCAACTGGTGCCGCCCCTCGGCGCGGTCGAAGCGGTGCACCCCCCGCGCGCCAGGATCGGCCACGTAGATCAGGCTGCCCGTGCTGATCACGGCCATCGGCCGTATGAGGTGGAGGTCTTCGCTGCCGAACAGCAATTCGCCGACGCGTTGCAGCAGGCCCTTGCGGATGCCGAGATCCTCCGCGCGCGAGAACGTCTGCACGAAGCGCACCCGTGGCGCGTCGGGCTCTGCGGGCCATACCAGCGGCGTCGGCGGCGGCGTCACCGGCGCCGGGGCGGCACAGGCCGCCATCAGCAGCGCCAGGCCCAGGATCGTGGCAACGGCCCTGCGCATCTCAGAAGTCCCTCTGCAGCAGCCAGCGGCCGAGCGTGCGCGTGGTGCGCACCGGGCCCTGTTCCTCCCGGGTGCGCGTCAGCGACAGCGTCATCCACAACTGGCGGTAGCTCCAGCGCGCGCGCAGCGAACCGAAGTCGCGGCGACGCACCTGCGGCGCGCCGACGTCCTTCTCGGTGCTCCAGTCGGCCTGCAATTCGACGCCCCATGGTGTCAGCACCCAGTATCGAAAGTCGTAACCGGTCAGTCGCACATCCTGCGACGACGACTCGTAGTCGATGCGCTGGCGGCGGGCGCCGACCCGCATGCCGCCCTGCCCGAGCAGCGCCTCCTCCCACACGAGGTACGCGTCGGCGGACTCGCGCTTGAACGGCAGGATCGTTTCGTCGCGGTCCTCGCGCTCAATGCTGCCG
>JAOUIM010000346.1 GCA_029884035.1 Aquincola sp.
CAGTAAATTGCTTGCATCCGCCGATATAATGCACTATCATGCATCTCATCGGTGGGTCAGCCACCGGCAATTGAATGCATCATCCAGGAGACCCCGATGAGCGATGCCGCCCCCCGCGTCGACTACCAGACCCATCCATCCCAGTACCGGCACTGGAAGCTGAAATTCGAAGGCCCGGTGGCCACGCTGGCTGCCGACTTCGACGAGAACGCGGGCCTGCGCCCCGGCTACAAGTTGAAGCTCAACAGCTACGACCTGGGCGTGGACATCGAACTCAACGATGCGATCAGCCGCATCCGCTTCGAGCACCCCGAGGTGCGCACCGTGGTGGTCACCAGCGCAAAGGACAAGGTGTTCTGCTCGGGAGCCAACATCTTCATGCTCGGCGTGTCGAGCCATGCCTGGAAGGTGAACTTCTGCAAATTCACCAACGAGACGCGCAACGGGCTGGAGGATTCGTCCAAGCACAGCGGCTTGAAGTTCCTCGCCGCAGTGAACGGTTCGTGCGCGGGCGGCGGCTACGAGCTGGCGCTGGCCTGCGACGAGATCATCCTGATCGACGACCGCTCCAGTGCAGTGAGCCTGCCCGAGGTACCGCTGCTGGGCGTGCTGCCCGGCACCGGTGGCCTGACCCGCGTGACCGACAAGCGCCATGTGCGCCACGACCTGGCGGACATCTTCTGCACCACCACCGAGGGCGTGCGCGGCCAGCGCGCCAAGGACTGGCGGCTGGTGGACGACATTGCAAAGCCGGCCGTGTTCGCGGCCAAGGTGCAGGAGCGTGCGCTGCAACTGGCGGCGCAAAGCGACCGGCCGGCCCATGCGAAGGGCGTGACGCTGACGCCGATCGCGCGCACGATCGAAGCCGACGCCTTGCACTACCCGAACGTGACGGTCCAGATCGACCGCGCCAAGCGCGTGGCCACCTTCACCGTCAAGGCGCCTTCCGGTGCGCAGCCGGGCGACATCGCCGCGATCGAGGCGGCCGGGGCGGCCTGGTACCCGCTGGCGCTGGCGCGCGAACTGGAAGACGCGATCCTGTCGATGCGCACCAACGAGCTGGAGATCGGCACCTGGCTTGTCAAGACTGAGGGCGACGCCGCCGCGGTGCTGGCGATGGACGCCACGCTGCTGGCACACCGCAACCACTGGCTGGTGCGCGAGACCATCGGCCTGTTGCGCCGCACCTTCAGCCGCCTGGACGTGTCGTCGCGCAGCCTGTTCGCGCTGATCGAACCGGGCTCGTGCTTCGCCGGCACTCTGCTCGAACTGGCGCTGGCCTGCGATCGCAGCTACCAGCTCGCGCTGCCCGACGATGCGGCGCGCGCGCCGAAGATCACGGTCGCCGACACCAACTTTGGGCTGTACCCGATGGTCACCGGGCAGAGCCGCCTGCAACGGCGCTTTTACGACGAGCAACCCGCGCTCGACGCGGTGCGCGCCAAAGCCGGCCAGGCGCTGGACGCCGACGCCGCGTTCGCGCTGGGCCTGGTGACGAGCAACCCGGACGACATCGACTGGGCCGACGAGACGCGCATCGCGATCGAGGAACGCGTGTCGATGAGCCCCGATGCGCTCACCGGCATGGAAGCTAACCTGCGCTTCAACGGCCCGGAGAACATGTTCACGCGCGTCTTCGGCCGGCTCACGGCCTGGCAGAACTGGATCTTCCAGCGCCCCAACGCCGTCGGCGAGAAGGGCGCACTCAAGGTCTACGGCAAGGGCGACAAAGCGGCATTCGACTGGAATCGTGTCTAAGGAACTGCGATGAGCACCATCAACTACAGCGAGAAGATCCCCAACAACGTCAACCTGGCCGAGGACCGCACGCTGCAGCGCGCGCTCGAGCAATGGCAGCCCAACTTCCTGGGCTGGTGGGACGACATGGGCCCTGACGGCAGCCAGAACTTCGACGTTTACCTGCGCACCGCGGTCAGCGTCGACCCGCAGGGCTGGGCGCAGTTCGGCCACGTCAAGATGCCCGACTACCGCTGGGGCATCTTCCTGAACCCCGGCGACGCCAACCGCGAGATCCACTTCGGCGACCACAAGGGCGAAAAGGCCTGGCAGGACGTGCCCGGCGAGTACCGCGCCAACCTGCGCCGCATCATCGTCACGCAGGGCGACACCGAGCCGGCGTCGGTCGAGCAGCAGCGCCACCTCGGCCTGACCTGCCCCAGCCAGTACGACCTGCGCAACCTGTTCCAGGTCAATGTCGAGGAAGGCCGCCACCTGTGGGCCATGGTCTACCTGCTGCACAAGTACTTCGGCCGCGACGGCCGCGAGGAAGCCGAGGCGCTGCTCGAGCGCCGCAGCGGCGACCAGAACAACCCGCGCATCCTCGGCGCCTTCAACGAGGCCACGCCCGACTGGCTGTCGTTCTTCATGTTCACCTACTTCACCGACCGCGACGGCAAGTTCCAGCTCTGCGCGCTGGCCGAATCGAGCTTCGACCCGCTGGCGCGCACGACCAAGTTCATGCTGACCGAGGAAGCGCACCACATGTTCGTCGGCGAGAGCGGCGTCTCGCGCGTGATCCAGCGCACCGTCAACGCGATGAACGAGATGAAGACCGACGACGTGGGCAAGCTGCGCGCCGCCGGCGTGATCGACCTGCCGACGATCCAGCGCTACATCAACTTCCACTTCAGCGTGACGATCGACCTGTTCGGCGCCGACGAGTCGAGCAATGCCGCGACCTTCTATTCGACCGGCCTGAAGGGCCGCTTCGAGGAAGGCAAGCGCGTCGACGATCACCAGCTGCGCGGCCAGACCTACAAGGTGCTCGAGGCGCGCGGCGGCCAGCTCGTCGAGAAGGAAGTACCGATGTTGAACGCGCTCAACGAAGTGCTGCGCGACGACTACATCACCGACAGCGTGGCCGGCGTGAACCGCTGGAACAAGGTGATCGAGAAGGCGGGCATCCCGCTGCGCCTGTCGGTGCCGCACAAGGCCTTCCACCGCAACATCGGCGCGCTCAAGGAGGTCAAGGTCTCGCCCGACGGCAAGGTGATCAGCGAGGCCGAATGGAAGGCCAAGGTGGACCAGTGGCTGCCCTCGGGACAGGACCGCGCCTTCGTCGCCGGCCTGATGGGCCGCGTCGTCGAGCCGGGCAAGTTCGCCAACTGGATCGCGCCGCCGGTGATGGGCATCAACCGCCAGCCGGTGGACTTCGAGTACGTGCGATTCAACTGAGGTCGATCCCATGAACGCGCCCGCCGAACTCGCCGGTGTCATCAAGCAGCACCTGATCGACCCCGAGATCTGCATCCGCTGCAACACCTGCGAGGCCACCTGCCCGGTGGGCGCGGTCACGCACGACTCGCGCAACTACGTCGTCGATGCCGCCAAGTGCAACATGTGCATGGACTGCATCCCGCCCTGCCCCACCGGCAGCATCGACAACTGGCGCATGGTGGCGAAGGCCGAGGCCTACAGCGTGGCCGAGCAGCTCGGCTGGGACGCCCTGCCGGCCGAGAAGGCGTTGCCGGAATCAGCCGCCGAGGCGGTGGTCGAAGCGCCGATGCCCGCCGAGCATCTGGCCGTGCCCACGCTGCCCGCCGCGGCCGCCTTCGACGGCACGCGCTTCAACGCCACGCTGCCGCCCTGGTCGGCCGCGCACGCCTACACCAACCTGTACGGGCCGAAGGCCGCACAGAAGTCGGTCACCGCGCGCTGCGTGGGCAACGTGCGCGTCACCGAGGTCGGCCGCGAGTACGACACCCACCACATCATGCTGGACTTCGGCGCGATGCCGTTCCCGGTGCTGGAAGGCCAGTCGATCGGCGTCGTGCCGCCGGGCACCGACGGCAACGGCCGCGCGCACCATCCTCGCCAGTATTCGATCGCCAGCCCGCGCAACGGCGAGCGGCCCGGCTACAACAATGTGTCGCTGACGATCAAGCGCGTGCTCGAAGACCACGAGGGCAAGCCGGTGCGCGGCGTGGCCAGCAACTACATGTGCGACCTCAAGGTCGGCGACGAGGTGCAGGTGATCGGGCCCTTTGGCACCTCGTTCCTGATGCCCAACCATCCGAAGAGCCACATCGTGATGATCTGCACCGGCACGGGTTCAGCGCCGATGCGTGCGATGACCGAGTGGCGACGGCGCCTGCGCGCCTCGGGCAAGTTCGAAGGCGGCAAGCTGATGCTGTTCTTCGGCGCGCGCACCAAGGAGGAACTGCCCTACTTCGGCCCGCTGCAGAACCTGCCC
>JAOUIM010000347.1 GCA_029884035.1 Aquincola sp.
CTGCAGCCGATGCGACACGCGCGGTGCATCCAGCGTCCAAGGCGGCGCCTCGCGCGTCATGTAGGTCGAAAAGCACATCTCCATCTGCACCGCATGCACCCGATCGGCAGGCCGACCGTAGGTGCGCGTGATGTAGCCGCCCTTGAAACGGCCGTCGGTGACGTGGCTGAAGTGCTGCTGCGCATCGAGTACCGCCATCAACGCGGCGCGTAGCGACGGCGCGCAGCTCGCGCCGCTGGCCGTGCCGAGGTTCAGGTCCGACAGGCGGCCGTCGAACAGCCAGGGCAGTTGCGAGGCGATGCTGTGGCCGTCCCACAGCAGGGCATACCCATGGACGGCCTTCAGGCGCGCGAGCTCGCCGGCCAGCGCGTCGTGATACGGCTGCCAGTAGCGCGCCAGTCGCGCCGCGACCTGATGCGCATCGGGCGCCTGGCCTGGCCGGTACAGCGGCTCGCCGGTGAAAAACCGGGTCGGGCACAGCTCGGTGTTGTTGACGCCGGGGTACATCGGCGTGTTCTCGGGCGGGCGGTTGAGGTCGATCACGTAGCGCGAATGGCGCGGCAGCAGCAGGCTGGCGCCCATGTCACGCGTGAAGTCGTAGATCGCATCGAGGTGCCAGTCCGTATCCTCGACCGCAAGGGCGCGCTCGACGTACAGCGGCGCGAGCTCGTCGGGGATGCGCGTGCCTGCGTGCGGCACACTGACGAGCAGCGGCGTGGTGCCGCGCTGCAGGGTGCAGATGTCCGACGTCACGCCACGCGCTCCTGGCCGCCGAACACCACGCGCGGGCGTGGATGCTGGCCGAGCCAGTAGGCGAGCTCGTTGGGATGCGCAAGCGGCCAGATCGCGAGGTCGGCGCGGCAGCCGGCGGCCAGGCGGCCACGGTCGGCCAGGCCGAGCGCACGTGCGGCATGGGTCGTCATGCCGCGCAGCGCCTCCTCGGGCGTCAGGCGGAACAGCGTGCAGGCCATGTTGAGCATCAGCAGCGGGGACAGCGCGGGCGAGCTGCCCGGATTGTGGTCGGTGGCTATCGCGATCGGTACCCCCGCGGCGCGCAGTGCAGCCACCGGGGGCAGTCGTGTCTCGCGCAGGAAATAGAAGGCGCCCGGCAGCAGCATGGCCACGCTGCCCGCGCGCGCCATCGCGGCGATGCCGTCTTCGCCCAGGTACTCGAGGTGATCGCATGACAGCGCGCCGAACGCCGCGGCCAATGCAGCGCCGCCCTGGTCGCTCAATTGTTCGGCGTGCAGCTTGACCGGCAGGCCGAGCGCGCGTGCGGCCTCGAACACGCGGCGCGTCTGCGCGGGCGTGAAGGCGATCGTCTCGCAGAAGGCGTCGACCGCGTCGATCAGGCCTTCACGCTGCAGCGAGGGCAGCCAGCTGCACACCGCGTCGATGTAAGCGTCGGCGCGTCCCTCGAACTCGGGCGGCAGTGTGTGGGCCGCCAGGCAGGTGGTCCGTACGGCAAGCGGCAGCGCGTCGCCCAGGCGCCGCGCGACGCGCAAGCATCGCGCCTCGTGCCAGGCATCGAGGCCGTAGCCCGACTTGATCTCGACCGTCGTCACGCCTTCGGCCATCAACGCACGGGCGCGTTGCACGGCAGCGTCGAGCAAGACGTCGTCGCTCGCCGCGCGCGTGGCCGTGACGGTCGATCGGATGCCGCCGCCGGCACGGGCGATCTGCTCGTAGCTCGCACCTTGCAGGCGCATCTCGAACTCCGCCGCTCTGTCGCCCCCATAGACGAGGTGGGTATGCGCATCGATCAGACCGGGTGTCACGAGCGCGCCGTGAAGGTCGACCTCGCGGTCGATGTTGGGCCGCGCGGACAGCGCACGGTCTTCGCCGATCCAGACGATGTGTTCGCCCTCGACCACCAGCGCGCCGTCATCGATCCAGCCCCAGGGCTGGTCGCCGTCCATCGTCGCCAGTCGCGCATGGCGCCATGCCGTCCTCATCGTGCCTCCATCGAAAGCCACCAGCCGTCACGCTGCGGCAGTGTGTCGCGCGAGTCATCGGACCAGTACAAGGTGTCGCCACTGAACAGGCCGCGCCACAGGCCTGAACTCGACGGTGCGCGCTGCATCGCGGGCCGGCCGGCGGCGCGCCGCACCATCAGGTTCAGGTCGCGCGTCGGCCCGTCGATCAGTCGGCACAGCGGCGCCGCCTCGCCCGGGAAGGTGAGCGCCGGATCGCCGCGGTGCAGCCGCACCTCGCCGCGCGGCAGCGACAGCACGACGCCGGCACCGTCGAGCACCGCGAAGCAGCGGTCGATCTCGGCAAAGGGCGAGAACGGGCCGTCAGCCTCGATCTCGGCGACGCTGACTCGCAGCGTCCAGTCCGTGGCCGAAGGCCAGGCGAGCAGCTCGCGCGTGCGACCGCCACCGTTGCGCCACGGCACGAACGGGCAGTCCGCGAGCGCAACCTTGTTCACGGCTCGAAGCTCCCTTCGAGCGAATAGCGCGCCCCGGGGTGGACCAGGCGCGCCAGCGTGATGACCGCGTCGCGCGTGAAGGTGCGGCGGGTGACGACCAGGCACGGTTCGGCGGCGGCGATGCCGAGCAACTGTGCCTCATGCGCCGTGGGACGCGTCGCCTCGATCGAGTACTGTGCGCGCCACAGCGCCGTGGCCTCGAACAGGTAGTGGGTGGGCGTCGTGTGGGTGAAATCCTGGTCCAGATAGTCAGGCGCGCAGGCCGGGTTGACATAGCGGTCCTCGCACTGCAGCGGCACACCGTTCTCGAAATGGACGATCAGGGTGCGGAAGACCCGGCTGCCCGCGGCCACGCCGAGCTGCGCAGCCAGCGGGGCGGCGGCCTTCTCGGCGCGCTGCTCGTGAACGACCGCGGTGTGGCGGTGCCCTCGTGACTCGATCTCCTCATGCAGATCGCGGATCGTCAGCGTCGACGACACGCGGTGCAGCGGCGCGGCGAAGGTGCCCACGCCCTGCGTGCGTTCGACCAGGCCCTCGGCCTGCAGCTCGCGCAGCGCGCGGTTGACCGTCATGCGGCTGACTGCAAAGCGCGCCACCAGCTCGGCCTCCGAGGGCATCAGCGCGCCGGGCGCCCAGCGTCCCGCGGCCAGCCCGTCCTTCAGGTGCTGTTTGACGCGCACATAGGGTGGGGCGGCGGCAATCGATGCGGCATCGGTGGAAACCATGAGTGCGATCCTAGTTGACTATGGTTGTCTAGACAAGTAGAGTGCAACCCGAACTTCACACCGCACACCGCCATGACCGACCTGTCCCGCCTCCAGTCCGTGGCCCAGCCACGTCCCGTTCGCGCCCCGCGCGGCACGACGCTCGCTTGCAAGAGCTGGCTGACCGAAGCTGCGTACCGCATGCTGCAGAACAACCTCGACCCCGAGGTGGCCGAGAACCCCGATGCGCTGGTGGTCTACGGCGGCATTGGCAAGGCGGCGCGCAACTGGGACTGCTTCGAGGCGATCCTCGACAGCCTGAGGAAGCTCGAGTCCGACGAGTCGCTGCTGATCCAGAGCGGCAAGCCGGTGGGTGTGTTCAGGACCCATCCCGATGCGCCTCGCGTGCTGATCGCCAACTCCAACCTGGTGCCCAAGTGGAGCACCTGGGAACACTTCAACGAGCTCGACCGCAAGGGCCTGATGATGTACGGCCAGATGACCGCGGGCTCGTGGATCTACATCGGCAGCCAGGGCATCGTGCAAGGCACGTACGAGACCTTCGTCGAAGCCGGTCGTCAGCATTACAACGGCAGCCTGGCCGGGCGCTGGATCCTGACCGCCGGACTGGGCGGCATGGGCGGCGCGCAGCCGCTGGCGGCCACCTTCGCCGGTGCCTGTTCGCTGAACATCGAATGCCAGCAGTCGCGCATCGACTTCCGCCTGCGCAGCCGTTACCTCGACGAGCAGGCGCGCGACCTGGACGACGCGCTGGCGCGCATTGCGAAGTACACCGCCGAGAAGAAGGCCGTCTCGATCGGTCTGTTGGGCAATGCGGCCGAGATCCTTCCCGAACTCGTGCGCCGCGGCGTGCGTCCCGACCTGGTGACCGACCAGACCAGTGCGCACGACCTGGTCAACGGCTACCTGCCCGCAGGCTGGACGGTCCAACGCTGGCGTGCAGCGCAGGGCGACTCGTCGCAGCATGCGGCGCTGCGCGACGCGGCAGCGAAGAGCTGTGCGGTGCACGTCAAGGCGATGCTCGCCTTCCAGGCGATGGGTGTGCCCACCGTCG
>JAOUIM010000348.1 GCA_029884035.1 Aquincola sp.
TCGAGCGCATCACCGAGCGCGCCGTGCAGCGCAGCGAACAGCCGCAGCGTCTGTTCACGCTGCATGGACAGGGCCGCGGCGAGGGCCGCCGCGTCGCCTCCGCGCAAGGGGTCGGTGCTCACGATAAGCTGTGCATCAGCATGCCACGCCGCGCCGCCAAGCCCGAGATCGTGATCGTCACGCCCGCATT
Source organism: Aquincola sp. (assembly GCA_029884035.1). Classification (GTDB taxonomy): domain Bacteria; phylum Pseudomonadota; class Gammaproteobacteria; order Burkholderiales; family Burkholderiaceae_C; genus CADEEN01. The sequence continues at coordinate 191 of JAOUIM010000348.1, forward strand.
GGCATCGGCCAACAACGGCAACTGGCAGACGGCGTGGCGGTGGGCTCGCATGCTGGCGGCCGATTATGCGGTTCGCCTGGTTCAGCAGTGGGACGGTGCGCCGGCCGACGCGATGTTGGCGCTGCACGCGCGCCGGTCGGCCCCGAGCATCGCCGCCTGGGCCGAGCGCCATCCCGAGCGGCCACTGGCCGTGACGCTGACCGGTACCGACCTGTACCGCGACATCGCGGTCGACGCGGTGGCCCGGCGCTCGCTTGCGCTGGCCCACCGCCTGATCGTGCTGCACGAGCTCGCGTGCGACGACCTGCCGGCAGAGCACCGCGCCAAGTGCGTCGTGTGCTTCCAGTCGACGCCGGTGCGGCGCCCGCTGCCCAAGACGTCGCGCCATCTGCGCGCGCTGATGGTCGGCCACCTGCGCGACGAGAAGGATCCGCGAACCTACTTTTCCGCAGTGCGCAAGCTGGCCGACCGCTCCGACATCCTGCTCGACCACGTCGGCGCGCCCCTGGATGCCTCACTGGGCGACGAGGCCCGCGCGCTGATGCGCGAGCAGCCGCGCTACCGGTGGCTCGGCAGCCTGCCGCATTCGTCGACGCTGCGCCACATCCAGCGTGCCCACGTGCTCGTGCACCCGAGCCTGATGGAGGGCGGCGCGCACGTCGTGATGGAGGCCGTGCGATCGGGCACGCCGGTGCTGGCCTCGCGCATCGCCGGCAACGAAGGGATGCTCGGGCGCGACTATCGCGGCTACTTCGCTCCCGGCGATGCGTCGGGCCTTGCGCTGCTGCTCCAGCGCGCCCGGGGCGACGCGGCTATGCTGCAAGCCCTGCGCACGCAGTGCGACCAACGTTCCCCGCTGTTCGATCCTGCGCGCGAGCGCGCCACCCTGCGGCGCGTGCTTGCCGAGCTGATGGAGACCCGCCGATGAACGCCCCCGACAATCTGCCGACCGAACCTCGCCTGACCTCGCTGTCGCACGGTGGCGGCTGCGGCTGCAAGATCGCCCCAGGCGTCCTGTCCGAGATCCTCAAGGGGACGTCGACCATGGCGGTGCCCAAGGAGCTGCTCGTGGGCATCGAGACGGCCGACGACGCTGCGGTCTACCAGTTGAACGACGAGCAGGCACTGATCGCCACAACCGACTTCTTCATGCCGATCGTCGACGACCCGTTCGACTTCGGCCGCATCGCCGCCACCAACGCGATCAGCGACGTCTACGCGATGGGCGGCCGGCCGATCATGGCGCTGGCGCTGGTGGGCATGCCGATCAACGTGCTGTCGACGGCCACGATCGGCCGCATCCTCGAGGGCGGCAACAGCGTGTGCCAGGCCGCGGGCATCCCGATCGCCGGCGGCCACACGATCGACTCGGTCGAGGCGATCTACGGCTTGGTGGCGCTGGGCCTCGTGCACCCGAAACGCGTCAAGCGCAATGCCGACGCGAAGGTGGGCGACCGGCTGGTGCTGGGCAAGCCGCTCGGCGTCGGCGTGCTGTCGGCGGCGCTCAAGAAGGAACAACTGTCGGCGCAGGGGTACGCGCAGATGATCGCCACGACGACGAAGCTCAACACACCAGGCCCTGACCTCGCGGCGCTGCCCGGCGTGCACGCACTGACCGACGTCACCGGTTTCGCGCTCGCGGGTCACGCACTCGAGATCGCGCGCGGCGCCAACGCCACGGTGGCGATCGAGTGGTCGCGCGTGCCGCTGATCGCCGGCGTGCGTGAACTCGCGGCGCAGGGGTTCGTCACCGGCGCGTCGGGCCGCAACTGGGCCGGCTACGGCAGGGACGTGGCGCTGCCTGACGGATTTGCCGCCGAGGACAAGGCGCTGCTGACCGATCCGCAGACCAGCGGCGGGTTGCTCGTGTCGTGCGACGCGGCTTCGGTCGGTGCCGTGATGGCCGTCTTCAAGCGCCATGGCTTCGACGCAGCGACCGACATCGGCGAGGTGATGGCGCACCACGGCGGCCCCCGGCTTGCCGTGCGTTAGCCCCGTTGACGCCCGTCGCCGGCGCTGGCAGGGTGCGCGAAGGCGCACGACGGAGAGCCTCGTCGGGAGGGAGAGGCTGGCAATGGTGAAGCGGTGGAAGACGGGTCGGGCAGCGCCGCATTGCGAGGCCGTGCTCGAACGCGAGTGGGTGGCGCGCGTCGCGCGGGCGCTCGGTGCACAGCGCGTGCTGCTTGTGTGGACAACCGGCCCGGCGCCGGCCGTCGCCGCGTCGCGCCTGCCGCGCAGCGAATCCGCGGCGGCGCTGCTCTCGGCCATCACGCCCTGGCTCGACGAAGCGCACACCGAGCGTGTCGCCCGCCTGCGCCACGGCCCCGACGGTGCCGCAGCGGCGCAGCAGCGCTCCTGCCTCGTGGCGCCGCTGTGCGTGCAGGACCGGGTCATCGGCTGTCTCTATGCCGACGTCGAAGGCCGCCGGGGTCGCTTCGGCGAACGTGAGCGCGATTGTCTGGCCGCCATCGCCGACCAGGCGGCGCAAGCGCATGCACAGCGCCAGGAGGCCGACCAGCGTGCGGCCGAACTGGCGCTGATCAACCGCATCCAGCAGGGCATCGCGGGCTCACTCGATTTCCAGGCCATCGTCGACCTCGTGGGCGACACCCTGCGCGGGCTGTTCAGCACCGGCGACCTCGCGATCTACTGGCACGACACGCAGGCCAACTTGATGCGTGGCCTGTATTCGTACGAACACGGCCGGCGCCTGCCGCCGGACGAGATGCCGTTCGACCCCGCGCGGCCGATCGTGCGCGCGATGCAGGCCGGGCAGCCGGTCGTCGTCGACAGCGACGCGCGCGCCGCCGATCTCGGCATCGTGCTCGTGCCCGGCACCGACCGGCCGCTGTGCAGCGTCTTTGTGCCGGTGCTGACGGCCGAGCGCCTCGTCGCCTACATCGTGATCGAGAGCCACGAGCGCCGCGATGCGTTCGATGCGGCGCAAGTGAATCTGCTGTCGACGGTCGCCGCGTCGCTCGGCGTCGCGCTGGAGAACGCCCGCCTCTTCGACGAGACCCAGCGCCTGCTGAAGGAGACCGAAGCGCGCAACGCCGAGCTCGCGGTGATCAACAGCATCCAGCAGGCGGTGGGCGCCGAGCTCGACTTCCAGGCCATCGTCGACACGGTAGGCGACAAGCTGCGCGAGCTGTTCGGCACCGGCGATATCAGCATTCGCTGGTGGGACGAGAAGACCGAACTGATGCACTTACTCTACGAGTTCGAGCACGGCGTGCGCCTGCAATTGGCGCCGCGCCGGCCGCCGGCGATCTGGTTCGAAGACATGTTGGTCAACCGCGCGACGCGGGTGATCAACAGCCGCGCCGAGCAGGCCGCGCTGGGTCTGACGGCGCTGCCCGGCACCGACCAGGCGCACTCGATCGTCGCCACGCCATTGCTGTCGGGCCAACGGGTGCTGGGCCTGCTCAAGCTCGAGAACCACGAACACGAGCACGCCTTCGGCCCGGCCGAGGTCAGGCTGCTGGAGACCATCGCCTCTAGCATGGCCGTGGCGCTGCTCAACGCCAAGAGCTACGAAGCCGAGCGCCAGCGTGCGGCCGAACTGGCCATCGTCAACGCTGTGCAGGCCGGCCTGGCGGCGCAACTGGAGATGCAGGCGATCTACGACCTGGTGGGCGAGAAGATCCGCGAGACCTTCAAGGCCCAGGTCGTGGGCATCGGCCTCATCGAGCGCGACAGCGGCCTGCGGCGCATCCCCTACCTGATCGAGCGCGGCCAGCGCATCGTCGTCGAGGGCCTGCACCAGCCCGCTCCAACCGGCTTCGCACCGCACGTGCGCCAGACGGGCCAGTCCCTGCTCATCAACACCGACATGGCCCGGCGCATGGCGGAGTGCGGTGAAGTCACGCGGCAGGGCGAGACGCCGAAGTCGGCCATCTGGGTGCCGCTGCGCGTGCAGGGGCAGTCACTGGGCGCCATCACCGTGCAGAGCCTGGACGCCGAGAACGCCTTCACCGAATCCGACGTGCGCCTGCTCGAAACG
>JAOUIM010000349.1 GCA_029884035.1 Aquincola sp.
GTCGTATGCACCTTCCACGCCCTGGGGGTGCGCCTGTTGCGCAGTGACGGCGAACGGATCGGCCTGAAGCCGAATTTCTCGATCCTCGACGCCGACGACGTGCTCGGTGTCCTGCGTGACGCCGGGGGCACCACCGACGCCGCGCTGGCGCGACGCTGGCAGTGGGCGATCAGCCTGTGGAAGAACCAGGGGCTGGACGCGGCCGCGGCCGAGGCCGTCGCCGCGGACGACGATGAGCGAGTGGCGGCGCGCGTGATGCGCCGCTACGAGGAGCGCCTTGCCGCCTACCAGGCGGTCGATTTCGACGACCTGATCGGCCTGCCGCTGGCCCTTCTGACGAAGGACGAGGAGGCACGCGCGAAGTGGAGCACCGCGTTCGAGCACGTGCTGATCGACGAAGTCCAGGACACGAACGCGGTGCAGTACGACCTGCTCAAGGCCCTGGTCGGCGAACGGGGCCTGTTCACCGCGGTGGGCGACGACGACCAGAGCATCTACGGCTGGCGCGGCGCGACGATCGACAACCTCAAGCGCCTGCCGCAGGACTATCCGAAGCTCGAGGTGGTCGCCCTCGAGCAGAACTACCGTTCCACCGGCGCGATCCTCGCCGCGGCGAACCACGTGATCGCGGCCAATCCCAAGCTGTTCGACAAGCAGCTGTGGAGCGATCACGGCGAGGGTGAACCGGTGCGCCTGCTCGAATGCGACGGCGAGGAGCACGAGGCCGAGCGCGCGGTGGCGCTGATCCAGTCGCGGCGCGCCGAAGGCGGGCAGGTCAAGTACGGCGACTTCGCCGTGCTCTACCGCGCCAACCATCAGGCCCGCGCATTCGAGCAGAAGCTTCGCGCGGCGCAGATCCCGTACAAGGTCTCGGGCGGCCAGAGCTTCTTCGATCGTGCCGAGATCAAGGACCTGTGCGCCTGGCTGCGCCTGATCGTCAACAACGACGACGATCCTGCCTTCCTGCGTGCGGTGACGACGCCCAAGCGCGGCATCGGCCACACCACGCTCGCTTCGCTCGGTGAGTTCGCCTCGAAGTGGAAGGTGAGCTTGTTCGAGGCGTTGTTTGCCGAGTCGCTGGTCACTGCCGTCAATACAAAGGCACGTGCCGGATTGCGGGAGTTTGGTCGCTTCGTCAACGATTTTGAGCACCAGGCGCGCCAGGCCCTTGGCGGTGAAGCGGCGCGAGCGGTACTGCTGGATTGGCTCAAGCAGATCGGCTACGAACGGCACCTCCACGACGGGGAGGACAGCGAGCGGCTTGCCGCCGCGCGCTGGGCCAACGTCCTCGACTTCGTCGACTGGATCGTGCTGCGCTGCGGTGGCCAGCCCGAAGATCGGTCGGTCGAGGCCGGCACCATCGTCGACGAGGCGAAGAGCCTGCTCGAGGTGGCGCAGACGATCTCGATCATTGCGAGCCTCGCCGAGCGCGGCGACGAGCAGGACGTGGTGACGCTGTCGACGCTGCACGCCGCCAAGGGGCTGGAGTGGCCGCATGTCCTGCTGGCCGGCATCAACGAAGGCTTGCTGCCTTTTCGCAGTGACGGCGACGAGATGACACCGCAGCGGCTCGAGGAGGAGCGACGACTGATGTATGTGGGCATAACGCGTGCTCGTACCACGCTGGCGGTCAGCACGCTCAGGCGCCGCAAGCGTGGCCGCGAGACAGTTGCCGGCGTGCCCAGCCGCTTCATCGCCGAAATGAAGCTCGCCGAGCGCAAGCAGCGGGAAGACCCGCGCGAGCGTCTGAGGCGGCTGCGCGCGGAGTTGGCCGCCAAGGCCCCAGGGGCGGCGACGCCAGCCCCGTGACTGCCCGCCGCGCGGGGTGCACGGCCGCAGGATGTTTTGTGATGGCTGTCACGCAGCGCGGTGCGTCCGAGCGTCACAATCACCCCCTCGTCCAGCAGCCTCCTGCGGAGCCGTCATGTCTAAGATTCGCGACAGCCTCAGCGCGACACCGATCATGCATCGATTGATCGGCGCCGCGATCGCCCTGGCCTGCAACAGCGGGCCGGCCTTGGCCCAGGACGCCTGGGTGGTCGGCCAGTCGGCACCACTGACGGGCGGCAACGCGGCGCTGGGCCGCGACATCCGCGACGGCGCGCTGGCCTACTTCAAGATGGTCAATGCGCGTGGCGGTGTCGCTGGCAAGCCGGTCGAACTGGTCACGCTCGACGACGCGAACGACCGCAAGACCGCGGGTGCCAACACCACCAAGCTGCTCGCGGAGCGCCGCCCCGTCGCGCTGTTCGGCTATGCCTCGGCCACCCTGAGCCTGGACGCGATGCCGCAGGCCGAAAAGGCGGGCGTGCTGTTCTTCGCGCCGCTGTCCGGCGCCGATCCGGTGCGCAAGGCGCCGCCGGTGGTCTACACGATGCGCGCTTCCTACGGCGAGGAGATGGAGAAGATCCTCGCCTTCTGGACCGGTTTCGGCATGAAGAAGGTCGTCGTGGTGCACTACGACGACGAGGTCGGCAAGCAGAACTTCGCGGTCGTCGCGGACTACCTGAGCAAGCACAGCGGCACCGCGCCGGCTGCACTCGCACTCAAGCGCAATCAGCCGGTCGAAGAGTCGCATATTGACCGCCTTCGCGAGGCCAAGCCGGACGTGATCATCAACACGACGCTGTCGGGCGCCGCCGCCGAAGTCAGCAAGCGACTGGCCAAGCGCGGCACCTTCGTGCCGATGTCGAGCCTGTCGTTCGTCGGCGCGCAGCAGTACATCGAGGCGGCGGGCGAGGCCTCGGCCGGCGTCTCGATCGCGCAGGTGGTGCCCAACCCGTCGTCGAATCTGCCGATCGTGCGGGAATGCGCCAAGGCGCTCGCGGACTCCGGCGTCACGCGCGTGATGAACAGCACCCACCTCGAGGCGTGCATCGGCGCCAAGGTGCTGACCGAGGCGATGCGCCGTTCCAAGAAACCGGGTGATCCGGCGGCGCTGCTCGCGGCGATGGGCTCGCTGGGCAGCTACGACACCGGCGGGTTCGTCGTCAGCTACGGGGCGAGCCGTCGCCACGGCAGCAGCTACGTCGACCTGGGCATGGTCACGCGCGACGGCAAGTTGCGCAGCTAACCCTCACATTCCCTTGAACAGCCCCAGGTAGCTGCGGCTGACCTCGAGCTGTTCCTTGTGGCCCTTCACGGCCACGATCTGGCGGCCGCGGAAATCCCGCGTGACGCCACTGATCGCCTTGACGTTGACCAGCGTGGAGCGGTGGATCTGCCAGAACAGTTCGGGATCGAGTTCGTCGACCAGCTCCTTGATCGGCTTGCGGATCAGCGCCTCGAGGCTGGCGGTCTGCACGCGGGTGTACTTCTCGTCGCTGATGAAGAACAGCACGTCCTCGACCGGGATCATCTGGATCGCCTGCCCCACGCTGGCCTGGATCCACTGCAGGTACTTCGGCGGCACCCCGGGGTTGATCTGCGCTGACAGCTTGTGCAGCAACTGCTGGAGCGGCGCGCCGGCGAGGCCGCCATCGTTGGCCTCGCGCTGTGCGAGCCGCTGCTTCAGCCGCTCGACGGTGACCGCGAGGCGCTCACGCTCGGCCGGCTTGAGGACGTAGTCGGCCACGCCCTGCTCGAAGGCCTCGACCGCGTACTGGTCGTAGGCGGTGATGAAAACGATCTCGGGCAGCAGCTCGTCGGGGCCGACCTCCATCTGCGCGATCTGCTTGGCGGCCTCGACGCCGGTCAACCCTGGCATGCGGATGTCGAGGAACACGATGTCGGGCCGGTGCTCGGCCACCAGCGCCACCGCCTCGGACCCATTGCGCGCCTCGGCGAGCAATTTCAGCTCGGGCCAGGCTTCCGCGAGGCGGGCGCGCAGTTGCTCGCGCATCAGGCGTTCGTCGTCGGCGAGCACCGCGGTCGGGGCGTCTTGCGTCATGGTGCGGGCATTGTCCGCGTTCTCGCGAGTGGGTGGCCGGCAGGGCGCGCATCAAGGCATTGCGTCACGCCGACGGGGCTCAAGCTTTCGGCACATCGGCCGAGCCGCCGCAGGACCCTGCCAAACCGTGACTTCGTGCCCACTCGCATTTCACGGCAGATTGTCAAGGCCTCACATGTATCACTGTGTTTCGGCAATCATTCCCTCCACGCCAAGCACCTTAGAGGGTAGAGGCCCGATAAGCGAGGGAGAATCAAATGAAACTGGTTACCAATTTCACCGTCTTGATCGAAAGACGCGGC
>JAOUIM010000350.1 GCA_029884035.1 Aquincola sp.
GAACCACTGAACCATCTGGTCGCGCGTGAACAGCTCGTCGTCGCCGTGGCTCCAGCCCAGGCGGGCGAGGTAATTGCACATCGCCTCAGGCAGGTAGCCGGCTTCTTCGTAGGCCGTCACGCTCACCGCACCACGCCGCTTGGACAGCTTCAGGCCATCCTCACCGAGGATGATCGGATGGTGGCCGAAGCGCGGCAGTGGCACGCCGAGCGCGCGGAAGATGTTGATCTGCCAGGGCGTGTTGTTGATGTGCTCGTCACCGCGGAAGACATGGCTGATGCGCATGTCCCAGTCGTCGACGACGACGGCGAAGTTGTAGGTCGGCACGCCCGGCGTGCCTTCCGGTGCGCCGGGCGGCGGCGGCCGCACGATGATCAGGTCGTCGATCTCGGTGTTGGAGATCGCGATCGGCCCCTTGACCAGGTCGTCCCACCGCACGTCGCCCGCAAGGGGGTTGGCGAAGCGGATCACCGGTTCCACGTCAGGCGGCGGCAGCAGCGCCTTGCCGGGCGCCGGGCGCCAGCGGCCGTCGTAGCGTGTCTTCTCACCTCGGGCGCGCTGCGCCTCGCGCATCGCGTCGAGTTCCTCAGGCGTGCAGTAGCAGCGATAGGCATGGCCCGAGTCAATGAGCTGCTCGGCTACGGCCTGGTAGCGCTCGAGCCGCTGCAACTGGTAGAACGGGCCTTCGTCGTAGTCGAGGCCCAGCCACTGCATCGACGCGAGGATCTGTTCAACCGAGTCCTGGGTCGAGCGGGCGACATCGGTGTCCTCGATGCGCAGGATGAACTTGCCACCGTGGTGGCGTGCGTAGGCCCACGAATACAGCGCGGTGCGTGCCGTACCGAGGTGCAGGAAACCCGTTGGCGACGGCGCGATGCGGGTGCGAATCGGTGCCGACATTGTCATGCGTGGATCTGCGACAGTCCGCGCGCAAGGTCGGTCTTCAGGTCTTCGACATCCTCCAGGCCCACGGCGAGACGGATCATGCCCTGCACGATGCCCGCCGCCACGCGCTGCGGTTCGGTCAGGCGCCCGTGCGAGGTCGACGACGGGTGCGTGATCGTGGTCTTCACGTCGCCGAGGTTGGCAGTGATCGAGCACACGCGCGTGGCGTCGATGACCGCAAACGCCGCTTCGCGTCCGCCCTTGACGACGAACGAAACCACCGACCCGCCCTGCCCCGACTGCTGCGCCATCGCGAGCGCGTGCTGTGGATGCGACGGCATCGACGGGTGATACACGCGCTCGACCTGCGGCTGCGACTCAAGCCAGTGCGCCATCTCGAGCGCGCGCTGGCTTTGCGTGCGCACCCGGATCGACAGCGTCTCCAGCCCCTTGAGCACCACCCAAGCGTTGAATGGTGACAGACTCATGCCGGCGCTGCGCATCACCGGCACGAGCTTGTCGTTGACGAACGCATCGCTGCCGCAGAGCGCGCCGGCGATGACGCGGCCCTGTCCATCGAGGAACTTGGTACCCGAGTGCATCACGACGTCAGCGCCGAACCGGATCGGCTGCTGCAGGGCGGGCGAGCAGAAGCAGTTGTCGACGCAAAGCAAGGCGCCGGTGCGATGCGCGATGTCGGCGAGCGCCGCGATGTCGCACACCTCGGTGAGCGGGTTGCTCGGTGTCTCCGCGAACAGCAGCCTCGTGCCGGGCCGCACCGCGCCACGCCACGCGTCGACGTCGGTCTGCGACACGAACGTCGTATCGACACCGAACTTCGCGAAGTCCTGGAACAGTCGGATCGTCGAACCGAACACCGATTGCGAGCAGATCACGTGATCGCCGCTCTTGAGCGTGCCCATCACGAGCAGCAGGATCGCCGCCATGCCGCTGGACGTGCCTATGCAGGCTTCGCTGCCCTCCAGGGCGGCGAGACGGCGCTCCATCATCGTGACCGTCGGGTTCGAGAAGCGGCTGTAGACGAACGCCTCTTCCTCGTTCGCAAAGCGCGCCGCGGCGGTGGCCGCGTCCGGATGCACGAACGAACTGGTCAGGAACAGTGCCTCGCTGTTCTCGCCCCACTGCGAGGGCGGCAGGCCTTCGCGCACGGCCAGCGTGTCAATCCGCGCACCGGCGGGCAGGCGGGTTCGTGGCAGTCTCTTGTCGGCGCCCATCACGCGGCACCCTGCAGCGCGAGCCGCCCGCGATCGGACGCCTCCTCGTCGTCGAACTGGAGGCGCCGCTGTGCCTGCATCGTCGCGAAGTCGCTGTCGCTGACGTCGCCGGTGATATAGCTGCCATCGAAGCAGCTCGCCTCGAATCCATGCAGCCTGGGGTTGAGCGCCCCGACGACGCGCTTCATCGCGTCCACGTCCTGGTAGATCAGCGCGTCGGCGCCGATGAACTGGCGGATCTCCTCGATGCTGCGGTTGGCCGCGATCAACTCGTCCTTGGTCGGCATGTCGATGCCGTATACGTTCGGAAAGCGAACCGGCGGCGCGGCCGATGCGAGAAAGACCTTGTTCGCACCGGCTTCGCGCGCCATCTGCACGATCTCCTGGCTCGTCGTGCCGCGCACGATCGAGTCGTCGACCAGCAGGACATTGCGGCCCTTGAACTCCACGCCGATCGCATTGAGCTTCTGGCGAACGCTCTTCTTGCGCACCTCCTGCCCCGGCATGATGAAGGTGCGCCCGACATAGCGGTTCTTGACGAAACCCTCGCGGTAGGGCTTGCCGATGCGGTGCGCGAGCTGCATCGCACTGGGCCGGCTCGATTCGGGAATCGGGATCACGACGTCGATCGCCGAAGGCGGCATCGTCGAGATCAACCGCTGCGCCAGCGATTCGCCCATGTTCAATCGCGCCTGGTAGACGGAGATGCCGTCCATCACCGAGTCGGGCCTGGCCAGATAGACGAACTCGAACATGCAGGGGTTCAAGCTCGGCGCCGCAGCACACTGCCGCGTGTGCACGCGACCCTGGAGGTCGATGAAGATCGCTTCGCCCGGCGCAACGTCGCGATCGAGCCGATGGCCCGTGCCTTCGAGCGCGACGCTCTCGCTGGCAACCATCAGCTCGCCTTGCGCATTCGGTTTGCTGAACACGAGCGGGCGAATGCCGAATGGATCGCGGAAGGCCAGCAGCCCGTGGCCCGCGATCAACGCCACCACGGCGTACGAGCCCTTGACGCGCCGGTGCACGGCTGCGACGGCCTTGAACAGTTCGTCGGCCGTGAGCGGCAGATCCCGCGCCGCGAGCTCGAGCTCGTGCGCGAGGATGTTGATCAGGACTTCGGTGTCGCTGTCCGTATTGATGTGCCGGCGGTCGACGTCGAACAGTTCGGCCTTGAGCGCGGGCGCGTTGGTCAGGTTGCCGTTGTGCACGAGCACGATGCCGAAAGGCGCGTTGACGTAGAACGGTTGCGCCTCTTCCTCGCTGTACGCGTTGCCCGCAGTCGGGTAGCGCACCTGACCCAGACCGACATTGCCCGGCAGCGCCCGCATGTTGCGCGTGCGGAACACGTCGCGCACCATGCCGCGGGCTTTCTGCATGAAGCATTTGGTGCCCACCATCGTGACGATGCCCGCCGCATCCTGTCCGCGGTGCTGCAGCAGCAGGAGCGCGTCATAGATCAGCTGGTTGACGGGCGATTTGGAGATGACGCCGACGATGCCGCACACGGTCAGATTCCTTTCAGGCCCGCGCCGGGCCGCCGCAGGCGGCCTGGGCGCCCCTTGGGGGCGGCGAGCGAAGCGAACTGGGGGTGAACATGTCAGGCGGGCAGGTGGCGCGACACCGCCTCGGGCAGCGCAGGCTTCAACCCGGCCAGCAGGGCACCGAGCCAAGCCGCCCCCTGCGAATGCTGCCATGCCGGCGACCGTACCGCCGGCGTCAGCGCAACCACGGTGGCCACCGCCAGCAGCAGGACCCCACCGCGCGCGAGGCCGAACACGGCCCCGAGCATGCGGTCGATCGCCTGCAATGGCGTGGCGTGGATCAGTGCGCGCAGCAGCCGAGCGGCCAGGACCCAGACCATCAGTACCGCGATGAGCGTGAGCGCGAACGCCGCGCCGTGATTGAGCGCACCGCCTGGCACACCCACCGGCAGCCAGGTCGCGACCGCCGGCGAGACGAGTTGCGCGGTGACATAGGCGGCAATCCATCCGATCAGCGACAGTACCTCGAACACGAGCCCACGCCACAAACCCACCGCGAGAGACACCGCGAGCACGCCGAG
>JAOUIM010000024.1 GCA_029884035.1 Aquincola sp.
ATCGAGGAGCTCGCGTCCGCCTATGGCGTGCGCCTGTGCGCAGCCGTGTTCAAGGCGGCGAACCACCGATCGGTCGGATTGCTTCACCGCCTCGGCTTCACCCCCGCGAGCGTCTCTCAGGTCGTCGCGTTCGGCGCGCAGCCCGACGAAGGGGTCATGGTCAAGGCGGTCGGAGACGCCGCAGAATGCGGCCCAGCTGCCTGATCGTGCGCAACCCCAGCACCAGTCGGCGCTGCCGCGATCCACGCCCATCGCACTCGATGCCGGAGACCATGCCTCGACACCTGCTCGCAGCGGCCCAGGTGCAGCCATGAGCAAGCTGCCACCGCCGGAAGTCCCGGGATTCGTCCTGCACCCCGTCTCGCCCGCGGACGCCGCCGAGTGGGCGGAGTTCGCCGCGCTGCCGCAGGTGCAGCAGCACACCAGCTCGGCCATTTCACGGGCGGCCGATCTGCTGCCGATGATCGAGCGGTCGCAGTCGGAGGACGAGAGTGCGCCCGTGCTGTTCGTGGTCAGGCAGGCCGCGACCCACCAGCTCGTGGCCACGGTGGGCTTCCACACGATCTCGTCGCTGAACCGCACCGCCGAGATCACCTACGTCGTGCGGCCCGAGCACTGGGGACAAGGGCTCGCCACTCGTTTGTGCGACGCGGCCGTGCAATGGGGTTTCGACGCGCGCGGCTGGGTGCGCGTGCAGGCGACGGTGCTCGAGGCCAATCGGCCGTCGATCCGCGTCCTGCAGAAATGCAGGTTCGCCTACGAGGGGCGGCTGCGCAACTTCCGACTCGTCCGCGGCAAGCCCAGCGACTACCTGCTCTACGCCAGGGTACCCGAGGCTGCGCCGTGAGTTGAGCTTGCCGCGCGGCTCAGTGCTGCAGGATCTTCGACAGGAACTCTTTTGCGCGCGCTGAGCGCGCATCGGGGTTGCCGAAGAAGTCTTCCTTGCTGCAATCCTCGACGATCCTGCCGTGGTCCATGAAGATGACGCGGTGGCTGACCTTGCGCGCGAAACCCATCTCGTGCGTGACCACCATCATCGTCATCCCCTCGTCGGCCAGCTTGACCATGACGTCGAGCACCTCGCCCACCATCTCGGGGTCGAGCGCCGAGGTCGGCTCGTCGAACAGCATCACGATCGGGTCCATGCACAGCGCGCGCGCGATCGCCACCCGCTGCTGCTGCCCCCCCGACAGCTGGGCGGGAAACTTGTCCTTGTGCGCCGTCAGGCCGACCCGGTCGAGCATCTGCAGGCCGCGCTGGGCCGCGTCGTCCTTGCTGCGGGCGAGCACCTTGATCTGCGCCAGCGTGAGGTTCTCGGTCACCGACAGATGCGGGAACAGTTCGAAGTGCTGGAACACCATGCCCACGCGGCTGCGCAGCCGGGGCAGGTCGGTCTTCGGATCACTGATGCTGATGCCGTCGACGACGACGTCCCCCTTCTGGAACGGCTCGAGTGCATTGACCGTCTTGATGAGGGTGGACTTGCCCGAGCCCGACGGGCCGCAGACGACGACGACCTCGCCCTTGCGGATGCTCGTGCTGCAGTCGGCGAGCACCTGGAAGCTGCCGTACCACTTGCTCACATTCCTGATTTCGATCACGCGCTGACCCTCGACGGCTGACGCCGATCTTCGACGGCTGCGTGCGCCTGGCTCAGATGATCCCACAGCGCCTGCGCGCCCGGCTTGACGGTGCGCGCCGAGCCGGGGCGCTCGCGAACCAGGCGCACGTCCATCGTCAGCTCCCAGGTACCTTGCTCGCCCGCCGGCGCGAGGCGCTTGGCGCGCACGTCCTTCCTGACCGTGCTGGCCGGCAGGAACGCGAGGCCGTGGCCTTCGAGCGCCATCGCCTTCAGGCTCTCGGCCATGTCGGTTTCGTAGACGATATCGAGCTGCGGCAACTGCGTCGCACCCCTGAGGATGTGTTCGACGAGCCGCGACATGTAGGCGCCCGATGCGTAGCTCAGGAACGGCACCTTGGCGGACGCGCTGCCGGGCAGCTGCCACAGAGGCCGGCCGTCGGCGTCGGCACGCGCGAACGGCGCGAGCGTCTCGCGGCCCAGGCTCAACATCTCGTAGCGCTCAGGCGCGAGCTGCAGCGGCTGCGACGGGTGGTCGTAGGCCAGCAGCAGGTCGCAGTGGCCTTCGGTCAGGCGAAGCACCGCGTCGTGCACGTTCAGCGCAATGAGTCGCGTCTTCAGGTGCGGGAAGGTGCGCCGCAACTCGAGCAGCCACTGCGGAAAGAACGCGAAGGCCAGCGTGTGCGGCAGCGCGAAGTCGATCATGTCGCTGCCACTGGCCTGGTGGGTGCGCATCAGGTTGCGCGTGGCCTGCAGCGACGCAAGCATCTCCTGCGCCTGCGCGAGAAAAGTCTCGCCCGCCGCCGTCAGGCGCATCGGAAAGATCGAACGATCGACCAGGTCGACACCGGCCCAGGCCTCGAGCGCCTGGATGCGTCGCGAGAACGCCGGCTGCGTCACGTGGCGCAACTGCGCAGAACGCGAGAAGCTGCGCGTGCCCGCAAGGCTCACGAAATCCTCGAGCCACTTGGTGTCCATCGTCGTCTCAGTGCGCCTGTTCGTCGGCCCGTGCCTGCTGGAGCTGCCACATCGAAGCGTAACGCCCGCCACGTGCCAGCAGCACCGGGTGCGACCCGCGCTCGATGACCCGGCCCTGCTCGAGCACGACGATCTCGTGGGCGTCGACGATCGTCGACAGCCGGTGCGCGATCACCAGCGCCGTCTTTCCCTGGGCGGCACTCCTCAGTTCGGCCTGGATCGCGCGCTCATTGGCCGAGTCAAGCGCCGAAGTGGCCTCGTCGAAGATCAGGATCGGCGGATTCTTGAGCAACGTGCGCGCGATCGCGACGCGTTGCTTCTCGCCACCCGATAGCTTCAGTCCGCGCTCGCCGACCATCGTGTCGTAGCCCTGCGGCGTGCTCGCGATGAAGGCATGGATGTGCGCCGCCTTCGCGGCACCCTCGACTGCCGCCCGGTCGGCACCGGGCCGGCCGTAGGCGATGTTGTACTCGACGGTGTCGTTGAACAGCACGGTGTCCTGCGGCACGATGCCGATCGATGCGCGCAGCGACGCCTGCGTGACCGTACGGATGTCCTGGCCGTCGATCGAAATGCGGCCACCGTTGACGTCGTAGAAGCGGTAGAGCAGCCGGGCCAGGGTCGACTTGCCTGCGCCCGAGGCGCCCACCACCGCGACCGTCTTGCCGGCCGGCACCTCGAAGCTCACGTCGTGCAGGATCGGCCGGTCGGGGTTGTAGGAAAAGCTCACACCCTCGAAGCGCAGCGTGCCCTCACGCACGATGAGCGGCCGCGCGTCGGGTGCATCGGCGATCTCGCGGTGCTGGCCGAGCAGCGCGAACATCTTTTCCATGTCCACCGTCGACTGCTTGATCTCGCGGTAGATCACGCCGAGGAAGTTCAGCGGGATGTACAGCTGGATCATCAGCGCGTTGACGAGCACGAGGTCGCCGAGCGTGAGTCGACCATCGACCACGCCCAGCGTGGCGCGCCACACGAGCAGCGTGACCGCCGCCGCGATGATCAGGCTCTGGCCGAGGTTGAGCACCGACAGCGAAGTCTGCGACTTGACCGACGCACGCTCGAGCCGGTACAGGTTCTCGTCGTAGCGCCCTTCCTCGAAGCGCTCGTTGTTGAAGTACTTGACGGTCTCGTAGTTGATCAGGGCGTCGACGGCACGCGTGTTCGCCTTGCTGTCCTGTTCGTTCATCGCACGCCGGAAATGGGTGCGCCACTCGGTCACGCTCACGGTGTAGGCGATGTAGCCCACCAGAGCGGTCAGCGTGATGCCCGCGAACCAGGCATCGAATTTCGTCGCCAGCAGCGCGATCACCAGACTGATCTCCACCAGCGTGGGCAGGATGTTGTAGATGAAGTAGTTGAGCAGCGAGTGAATGGCGCGCGAGCCGCGCTCGATGTCGCGCGAGACACCGCCGGTCTGGCGCTCGAGGTGGAAGCGCAGCGACAGCGCGAGCAGGTGCTCGAAGGTCTGCAGCGCGACCCTTCGCGCCACCCGTGCGGCCACCGGATAGAACAGGAATTCGCGCAGCTCGGTGAACAGCGTGACCGACACGCGCAGCGCGCCGTAGGCCAGGATCAGCGACACCGGTACCACCAGCAGCGCGCGCGGGTCGCCCGGCTTGAGGTCGAGCGCATCGACCAGCGCCTTGAGCACCAGCGGCACGCCCACGTTGGCCAGCTTGGCCGCGACCAGGCACGCCAGCGCCAGCAGCACACGCCAGCGCCACTGCCACACGTAGGGCAGCAACTTGCGGATCGTGCCCAGGCCGTCGGAGGGCGCCGGTACGGCGGGTCTGCCGTCTGTGGCCGCCGGCAGTGGCATCTGGGCGATGGCAACGGATTCGGGGGCGCGGCGCATTCCTCAAGTGTCGTGGAAGAATGGCCCACCTGCTGAGAGGCGCCCGATGCCCACCACCGCCCCCGTCCTCGCCCCGTCCCACCTGCCCGACGGCGCGGAGCTCGTCATGCGCGTCATGCCGATGCCGGCCGACACCAATCCGAACGGCGACATCTTCGGCGGCTGGCTGATGGCACGCGTCGACGAGGCCGGGGCCGTGCTGCCGGCTCGCATCGCGCGCGGGCGCATCGCCACCGTCGCGGTCAACCAGTTCCTGTTCAAGCAGGCGGTGAGCGTAGGCGACCTGCTATCGTTTTACGCGCGGGTCGAGCGCATCGGCACGACCTCGGTCACGGTGCATGTGGAGGTACTGGCCGAGCGCAACCCGGCCAACGTGCACGTGGTCAAGGTGACGGAGGCCAACCTGACCTACGTCGCGATCGACCGCGAAGGCCGGCCGCGGCCGATCCCGCGCGATTGAGGCGCTCGGGTAGCGCAGGGCGCTACCAAGGGACCGATCGGCCTGGACCCCCAGGGTCGTCGCCCCAGGCACCGCAGGCGCATGGAATGATCCGAGCCTGCAAAGGAGGCCCCCCGTGTTCAAGTTCCTGCGCGTGCCCGAGAAGATCTTCGGCCTCGTCATGTGGCTGGTGTCGCTGGCGTTTGCGACCTTCCTCATCGGCCTGGGCGGCAAGGTGGTTGCCGACCTGCCCCGCCTCGGGGACCGGGTCACGATCGACGACTATGTGACGCCACGCGATGCGCTGCCCGCGCTGCGCTCCGAGTTGCGCACGCTCGAGCCGCGCGTGCGCGATGCCGCCACGCGCCAGCAACAAGGCCGCCTCGCGCTGGACAGTGCGCGCAATGCCTACAACGCGGCTCGCGCGACGCACCAGAACTGGCTGGCCACCCGCACCGCGACGACGGATCCGTCGCAGGACCCGGAAGTGATCCGACGCACGCGCGAACTCGACGAACTCAAGTCCCGCGAGCGCCAGGCGCAGGTATCGATGGAAGCGATCGAGCGCGAGCAGCTCGACCTGGCGCAGCGCGCCGACGCCCTGCGCGTGCGCGAATCCGACCTGCTGCGCGATGCGCAGGCGGCATTCCAACGCGCCCAGTTCTGGCAAGAGCTGCGTGTGTTCGGTGCGCGGCTGGCGCTGACCCTGCCGCTGCTCGTGATCGCCGGCGCCCTGTGGGCAAGGAAGCGCGGCAGCGACTACTGGCCACTGCACCGCGGCTTCGTGCTGTTTGCCGTCTTCACGTTCTTCGTCGAGCTGGTGCCCTACCTGCCGAGCTACGGCGGCTATGTGCGCTACACGGTGGGCGTGATCGCCACCGCGATCGTGGGCCATTACGTCATCAAGGCGATGCGCCGCTACCTCGCACAGCGCCAGGCGGCGGCAAAGCAGTCGGAGGCCGAGCGGCGGCACGCGCTGTCGGCAGATGCCGCGGTGAAGAAGCTCGCCGCCAACGTCTGCCCCGCCTGCGAACGAGCGGTGATGACCACCGACAAGGCACCGGCCAACTTCTGCGTGCACTGCGGCCTGAAGCTGTTCGACGAGTGCGGCAACTGCCACACGCGAAAGAACGCCTTCTTCCACTACTGCCCGAGCTGCGGCAGCGTGGGAGCCGGTCAGACCGCTTGATCGACGGGGCTGGCCCGCGTCACCTACGACGCTGCCGGCCGAACCCGCGGCCACACCTGCTCGGCGATGTGCTCGGCCAGCGCAATGCTGCAGACGCGATAGACGGGCGGGCCCGGGTGGAAACCATCCTCGGCCATCACGCCGGCATTCAGCGGCAGGTCGATCGGAACGTGGCTCACGTCGTCACGCGTGCGGGCCCAGGCGGCCACCGCGGCGTCGTGGCGGCGCGCGTCGGCACCGGCGACCCAGCGCAGGGGCTGCGGCAGGCCGGGAAACCGGTGCACGGGCGGCAGTGGAGCGAACACCACATGCGCAACGCCGTGTGCATTGCGCAACCGGTTGGCGATCGCCTCGCGTGCGGCCACCGCGCGGCGCGAGGGCACTTGATCGACGACATCGTTGACGCCCAGCACCACGACGGCAATGTCGGCCTCGATCGGCCCCGCCTGCTCGAGCATCGCCAGACACTGCGCGCTGTTCACGCCAGAGCGGGCCATCAGGCGCCAGCGCACCCGGACACCGGCCTGGCGGGCGAGCGCTGCCGGCAGGTACCCGGCCAGCGCCTCGCGCTGCCTGGCCACGCCCACACCCGCCGCCGACGAGTCGCCCAGCATCAGCAGCCGCAGCAGGGGCCCCTGCCCCACTTCACCCTCGCGTTCGCCGGCGGCTTCGGGCAGGCGGGGCAGGCGGGCGCGCGTCAGCAGCGCCTGGGTCACGAGCACCGGCGACAGCAGCAGCTTGGCAGTCAGGCTCATCGTCACCGCCGTGCGTCAGAATTTCGAGAAGTCGGGCTTGCGCTTCTCGAAGAAGGCCTGGAAAGCCTCCTTGGCCTCCGGGCTGTGCAGCCGGGCACCGAAGGCCTCGCCCTCGGTGCGGATCGTCGCGAGGATGGCGTCGCGCAGCGGCGCGCGCAACAGGCGCTTGGCCTCGCGCACCGCACCGGGCGGCAGCGCATTGAAGCGCTCGGCCACGCGCCGTGCCTGGGCCATCACCTCGCCGGCAGGCAGCACCGCATTGGCGATGCCGCATTCGACGGCCATCTCGGCGGTGAAGGGGTCGCCGAGCAGCAGTTTCTCGGCGGCGCGACGGTGGCCCATCAGCGCCGGCACCACCAGGCTCGACGCGAACTCGGGCACCAGACCCAGGCTGACGAAAGGCATCGCGAGCCGCGCATCGTCGGCCACATACACGAAATCGCAGTGCAACAGCATCGTCGTGCCGATGCCGATCGCCGCACCGGTGACCGCCGCGACGACGGGCTTGTCGCAGTCGACGAGCGCGCGCATGAAGCGGAACACCGGGGAGTCCTCGCCCTGCCGCGGGCGGCGCATGAAGTCCTCGAGATCGTTGCCACTGGTGAAGATGCCGGGCTGGCCGCCAATGAGCACCGCGCGCACCGCGGCGTCATCGCGCGCGGCGGCGAGCGCCTCGGCCATCGCCTGGTACATCTCGACGGTGAGCGCGTTCTTCTTCTCCGGGCGCGCGATCTCGATCGTCGCGACGCCGTTGAAGGTGGCGCATCGGATCGTCATGCAGGAACTCCTCTGTGGTTGAGATTTGTCGTCGTCATGGCGTCACTTCGGTCCAATGATTGGCCAGATGCATCAGGTGGGCGCGCGTGTACTGCGCCTTGTCGAGTGCACCGTAGGCGAAGTGCGGTGCCAGCACGCCCTCGTACGACTCGAACCGTCGCAGCGCAGCCAGCGCGCGCCGAATCGCCGCTGGCAACGGCGCATCGCGGTCGAGCGCCGGCGCGCCGGGGATCGGCTCGTCGAGCGCGTGGCCCATCACACCCCGCAGGTCGAACACCGTGAAGGCGGCCGCGCCGACCGTGGCGCGGAACATGCCTGACTTCTTCTCCGGATAGCTGTCGATCGAGTACTCGATGCTTTGCGCCACGTGCTGCAGCATCTGCGACAGGTTCCACGCGCCTTCCTTCGCATGCCCGCTGGCCAGCGACTCGATCGCCTGCGTCGCCGACGCCAGCGTCGGGAAGGTCTTCACCGGCGCCGACTTGCAGCCCGCCATCGGCAGGGCGCAAGCGACCAGGAGCAGCCCGCGTCGATCCATCAGCGGGGACGTGCGTCGCGATTCGGCGCGCCGACGATGGCAGCCATCAGACGCGCTCGAAGATGCCAGCCGCGCCCTGCCCCATCCCCACGCACATCGTGACCATGCCGTACTTCAGGTTCTTGCGGTGCAGCGCGTGGATCGTGGTGGCCGAGCGGATCGCGCCGGTAGCGCCCAGCGGATGACCCAGCGCGATCGCGCCGCCCATCGGGTTGACGCGCCTCGGATCGAGCCCGCAGGTCTCGATCACCGCCAGCGATTGCGCCGCGAAGGCCTCGTTCAGCTCGATCCAGCCGATGTCGTCGAGCTTCAGGCCGGCAGCCTTGAGCGCCGCGGGGATCGCCTCGATCGGACCGATGCCCATGATCTTGGGCGGCACGCCACGCACGGCGAACGAGACGAAACGCGCCAGCGGCTTGAGCCCGAACTGCTTGACCGCGTGTTCGCTCGCCAGGATCAGCGCGCCGGCACCGTCGCTCGTCTGCGAGCTGTTGCCCGCGGTCACGCTGCCCTTGGCGGCGAACACCGGCTTGAGCTTGGCCAGTGCCTCGAGCGTGGTGTCGGCGCGCGCCCCCTCGTCGAGCTTGACTGTTCGTGTCTTCGTGGCCACTTCGCCCGTGGCGAGGTTGGGGAAGCGATCGACGATCTCGACCGGCGTCATCTCGGCGTCGAACTCGCCCGCGGCCATCGCCGCGAGCGCCTTCTGGTGCGACGCCAGTGCGAAGGCGTCCTGCTTTTCGCGGCTGACCTTCCACTGCTCGGCGACGCGCTCGGCCGTCAGGCCCATGCCGTAGGCGATGCCCACGTTCTCGTCGCGAGCGAACACCTCGGGATTGAAGCTGGGCTTGTTGCCGCCCATCGGCACCATGCTCATGCTCTCGGCGCCGCCGGCGATCATGACCTCGGCCTCGCCGACGCGGATGCGGTCGGCGGCCATCTGCACCGCAGTGATGCCGCTGGCGCAAAAGCGGTTGATCGTGACGCCGCCCACCGAATGCGGCAGGCCGGCGATGACCATCGCGGCGCGCGCCATGTTGATGCCCTGCTCGGCCTCGGGGAACGAGCAGCCGACGATCGCGTCCTCGATCGCCTTGGGGTCCAGGCTCGGCACCTGGGCGAGTGCGCTTCTCACCGCGGCGACCAGCAGGTCGTCGGGGCGCGTGTTGCGGAAGTAGCCGCGGCCGGACTTGCCGATCGGCGTGCGCGTGGCGGCGACGATGTAGGCGTCTTGCACTTGCTTGATGGTCATGGTCGTCGCTCCTCAGTTGCGTACAGGCTTGCCGGTCTGCAGCATGCCCATGATGCGTTCCTGCGTCTTCGGGTGCTCGAGCAGCGCGCAGAAGCGATCGCGCTCGAGCGTCATCAGGTACTCCTCGTTGACCAGCGAGCCGGCATCGACGTCGCCACCGCACACCACCTCGGCGATCAGGCTGGCGATGTGGAAGTCGTGCGCCGAGGCGAAGCCTCCGTCGCGCAGGTTAGTGAGCTGGCCCTTGATCGTGGCGATCGCGCTGCGGCCCGCCACGGGGAACAGGGCCTTGTGCGGCGGCCGATAGCCACTGTCGGCCATCGCCCTGACCTGCGCCGCCGCGACGTGCAGCAGCTCGTCCTTGTGCGGCACGATGACGTCACCATCGATCAGATAGCCGAGTTTCCGGCCTTCGATCGCGCTGGTGCCCACCCGCGCCATCGCAGCCGAAGTGAACGGCTCCTTGAGGAAGGCGAACAGGTCGGCATTCGCGCCGGACGCGGTGGCGAGTTCATGTGCGCGTCGTGCGATATAGGCCAGACCGCCGGCGCCAGGCACGAGGCCGACGCCGACCTCGACGAAACCCATGTAGCTTTCCATGTGCGCGACGCGCCGCGAGCAGGCCATGGCCAGTTCGAGCCCGCCACCCAGCGCGAGACCGCGCACCGCCGCAACCGTCGGCACCTGGGCGTAACGCAGGCGCAGGATGAAGTCCTGGAACTTTTTCATCTCGGGCTTGATGCCCTTGGCGCCCGACTTCATGAACACCGGCAGCAGTGCCTCCAGGTTGGCGCCGGCTGAGAACACATCGTCGGGTGACCAGATCACCAGGCCTTGGTACCGCGCTTCGGCGATCTCCAGCGCGCGGCCAAGCCCCTCGGCCACGGTCGGGCTGATCAGGTGCAGCTTGGCGGTGATCGAGGCGATCAGCACCTCGCCGTCGAGCGTCCAGACCCGAACCTCGTCGTTGCGGAACTCTTCGGTGCCCGACTTCAGCGCTTCGGTCGCATTCCAGCCGACCAGCGTTTCCGGGAACGGCTGGCGCAGGTAGACCTCGAGCGGCTCCAGCGGCAGGTAGCGCCGCTGCGATGCGCTCCACGACCCGTCGGCCGTGTGCACCCCGTCGCGACCATCGAATACCCAGTCGGGCAACGGCGCGTTGCACAGCGCCTTTCCGGCGTTGATGTCTTCGCGGACCCAATGCGCGACCTGCTTCCAGCCGGCGGCCTGCCACAGTTCGAACGGGCCTTGCTGGGTGCCGAAGCCGCGCCGCATCGCGAAATCGATGTGGCGTGCGCTCGCGGCGATCTCGGCCAGGTGCACCGCGCAGTAATGGAACGAATCACGCAGGATCGCCCACACGAACTGCGCCTGGGGATGCGTCGACTCGCGCAGCAGCTTCAACCGTTCCGCGGCGGGCTTCTTGAGCATGCGATCGACGATCGGCTCGGCCTTGCCACCCGACGCCACGTATTCGCCCTTGCCCGCGTCCAGGCGAAGGATGTCCTTGCCGGCCTTCTTGTAGAAACCTGCACCGGTCTTCTGGCCCAGTGCGCCCTGCTCGATCAGCCGGCCCAGCACGGTCGGCGTCTTGTAGGTGGCGTAGAAGGGGTCGGACTGCAGGTTGTCCTGCATGGTCTTGATGACGTGCGCCATCGTGTCCAGGCCCACGACGTCGGCCGTGCGGAAGGTGCCGCTCGAGGCGCGGCCCATCTTCTTGCCGGTGAGGTCATCGACCACGTCATAGGACAGACCGTACTTCTCGGCCTCGATCATCGTGGCCAGCATGCCGGCGATGCCAACCCGGTTGGCGATGAAGTTCGGCGTGTCCTTGGCATGTACGACGCCCTTGCCGAGCGTCGTGGTGCAGAAGGTTTCCAGTTGGTCGAGGATCTCGGCGTCGGTGGTCGGCGTCGGGATCAGCTCGACCAGCGCCATGTAGCGCGGCGGATTGAAGAAATGGATGCCACAGAAGCGCGGCCTGATCTCGGCCGGTACCGCCTCGGACAGCTTCGTGATCGACAGGCCGGAGGTGTTGGAGGCGAGGATCGCGTGCGGCGCGATGAACGGCGCGATCTTCCTGTAAAGATCGAGCTTCCAGTCCATGCGCTCGGCGATCGCCTCGATCACGAGGTCGCAGTCCTTGAGCTGGTCGAGGTGTTCCTCGTAGTTGGCCTGCTGGATCAGGGCGGCGTCCTCGGGCACGCCCAGCGGCGCGGGCTTGAGCTTCTTCAGGCCCTCCACCGCCTTCGTGACGATCCCGTTCTTCGGCCCATCCTTGGCCGGCAGGTCGAACAGCACCACGGGCACCTTCACGTTGACCAGATGGGCGGCGATCTGCGCCCCCATCACCCCCGCGCCGAGCACCGCCACCCTGCGGACATTGAATCGGTTCATAGCGTCTCCATCACGTCGATCAATTTTCAGTCATCGCGACCCATCGCGAGCACGGCCGTCCAGCGGCCCCAGGCGCTTCGAGAGCGGGTCAAAACAGGGCTTCGTCCATCGCCATCAGCGGCACGACGCCGGCGCGCGCGCTGCGGATCAGGCTCGCGGTCTCGGGCAGCAGCTTGGCGAAGTAGAAACGCGCGGTGGCGAGCTTGGCAGCGTAGAACGGATCGCCCGACTCCAGCTTGGCCAGCGCGATCTTGGCCATGCGGGCGAAGAAATAGGCGAAGCACAGGTGGCCGACGACACGAAGGTAGTCGACCGCGGCGGCGCCCACTTCGTCAGGGTTCTGGAACGCCTTCATGCCGAGTTCGTTGGTGAGCTTGGTCACCTTGTCGCCCAGGTCGGCCAGCGGATCGACGAACTCCTGCATCGCCTCGACGACGCCCTCCTGCTCGATGAAGGCCGCGATGCGCCTGCCGAACGCCTTGAGCTTCTTGCCATTGTCAGCCAGCACCTTGCGGCCGAGCAGGTCGAGCGACTGGATCGTGTTGGTACCTTCGTAGAGCATGTTGATGCGTGCGTCGCGCACGTACTGCTCCATGCCCCACTCGGTGATGTAGCCGTGACCGCCGAAGACCTGCATGCAGTGCGAGGTGGCGATCCAGGCGTTGTCGGTGAAGAACGCCTTGAGCACCGGCGTCAGCAAGGCGACCTCGTCGGCGCAGGCGCGGCGAACCTCCTCGTCTTCGCTGGCCAGTTCCTGGTCGAGCAGCAGCACGGTGTGAAGTGCCAGCGCACGGGCGCCCTCGGCGTAGGCGCGGGCGGTCAGCAGCATCTTGCGCACGTCGGGGTGCACGATGATCGGGTCGGCCGGCTTGTCCGGCGCCTTGGGCCCCGTCAGGCTGCGCATCTGCAGGCGGTCCTTCGCGTAGGCGACCGCGTTCTGGTACGCGACCTCGGTCAGGCCGAGCGACTGGTTGGCCACCCCGATGCGCGCCGCGTTCATCATCACGAACATCGCCGGCAGGCCCTTGTGGGGTGCGCCCACGAGCCAGCCCGTCGCGCCATCCAGGTTCATCTGGCAGGTGGCGTTGCCGTGGATGCCCATCTTCTGCTCGAGGCCGGTGCAGAAGATCCCGTTGCGTGCGCCGAGCGTGCCGTCGGCATTCGGCACGAACTTGGGCACGACGAACAGCGAAATCCCCTTGCTGCCAGGCGGCGCATCGGGCAGGCGCGCGAGCACGAGGTGGATGATGTTTTCCGCCAAGTCGTGTTCGCCCGAGCTGATGAAGATCTTCTGGCCGGTGATCCGGTAGCTGCCGTCGGGTTGCGGGTCGGCCTTGGACCGCAGGAGGCCCAGATCGGTGCCGCAGTGCGGCTCGGTCAGACACATCGTGCCGGTCCACTGGCCCGACGACAGGCGGGGCAGATACAGCGCCTTCTGCTCGGTCGTGCCGTGTTCGTGCAGGCACTCGTAGGCCCCGTGCGACAGGCCCGGATACATCGTCCAGGCCTGGTTGGCGCTGTTGAGCATCTCGTAGAAGCACTGGTTCATCAGGTGCGGCAGCCCCTGGCCGCCATAGGCCGGATCGGTCGACAGCGCCGGCCAGCCGCCTTCGACGTAGCGTGCATAGGCCTCCTTGAAGCCCTTGGGCGTGGTGACCGCATGCGTCGCCTTGTCGAGCGTGCAGCCTTCCTGATCGCCGCTCAGATTCAGCGGTTGCAGCACTTCGGCAGCGAACTTGCCGCCTTCCTCGAGCACGGCGTTGACGGTGTCGACGTCGAGATCGGCAAAGGCCGGGATTTGCTTGAGGGTTGGCACGGCGTCGAGCAATTCGTGAAGCACGAACTGCAGGTCGCGCAACGGTGGGATGTACTGGGCCATGAGGACGGTCTCCCTGTGGGTCGGTACTGGTCAGCGACGCCGCGCACGCGGCGCAACCGCCGGCTCGACATCGGTCGTGTAGTGGGCGAGCACATGCTCGAAGGCGCGCTGCGCACGGTCCAGCGCGCCGGGCAGGCGCAGGAACCGCGCGTCGTGGTGCAGCGCGAGGATCAGGCCGTGCAACTCGAACAGCATCTGGGTGACGTCCGTGTCGGACTTGAAGTGGCCCTGCTCGACCGCCAGCCGGATCGCCCGCTCCAGTGCGCCGTGCCAGGCCCGCACCATCGAGGCCAGCGCGTCGCGCACCGGGCCGGGCCGGTCGTCGAACTCGACCGCACCGCTGATGTAGATGCAGCCCGAATCGATCTCCACCGACACGCGCTTGACCCAGCGCTCGAACAACGAGCGCAGCCGAGGCAGGCCGCGCGGCTCGCGCAGCGCCGGGTAGAAGACCTCTTCCTCGAACTTCGCGTGGTATTCGCGGATGACCGAGATCTGCAGTTCCTCGCGCGAGCCGAAGTGGGCGAACACGCCCGACTTGCTCATCTGCGTGACTTCAGCCAGCGCGCCGATCGACAGCCCCTCCAGGCCCATGTGCGACGCCAGGCCGAGCGCGGCCTCGAGGATCGCGGCGCGCGTGGCCTGACCCTTCTGCATCGGGCTTGCCGCGCGCGGCGGGCGGATTCGGATATCTGTCGACACGTCGATCGCCGAAATAGAACGATCGTTCGATTCTGCAGCCTCACGCGTCGCCCCGGACGGTGTGTCGCCCGCTATTTCTAGGTGAGCGTGTCTATGTCACGGCACTGCAAGTTGCGGCCGTGGCGCAGGACGCACCGCAGCGCCGGAAGGCAGCGGGCACGGCCAGGCGTCCCGTGACCGCCCGCCTGTTTCGAGTCGAGGCCGGCGTCCGTGCGAGATGGTTTGAAGCTGTGGCGTGGATTCGGATACGCTTGCACTTACGAACAAACCATGATGGACGTTCTGCAACTCGATGTCTCCGGCCGCCCGCAGGCCTGGATCACCCCCAAGGAAGCGGCGGTGCTCTACGCCAGTGATGGTGTCGCCTGGACGCTCGGCGACACCTGCCACGTGCTGCGCGGGGGCACGCAGCGCGCCACGGGACGCCAGTCGCGCATCGAGGTGCAGCCGATCATCGCGGTGCGCGGTGCGATCCCGAGTCGCGCCTGGCGCACCGTCCCCACCATCGCCAACGGCAAGTTGTTCGCGCGGGATCGCCATGTCTGCGCCTACTGCGGCGGGCGCTTCGCGTTCGAGGACCTGACGCGTGAACACATCGTGCCGGTGTCGCGCGGCGGCGGCGACGGCTGGATGAACTGCATCACCGCCTGTCGCGCCTGCAACGGCCGCAAGGGCAACCGGCTGCCGGAAGAAGCGCACATGACGCTGCTGTACCTGCCCTACGTGCCGAGCCTGCACGAGGACATGATCCTGCGCGGCCGCCGAATCCTGGCCGACCAGATGGAGTTCCTGCTGGCCAGCGTGCCGCGGAATTCACGCTTGCACGTGTAGCGCACTTTTTTTCCGCCACGGTACGGAACATGGCGCGCCGATTTGCGTCAATCTTCGTTGTTCGCCTCGCGTTCGCGACTGGCATTCACGGGAGAAGTCGATGATCAAGAAACTGACCGCAGCTGCGGCGCTGGCCGTAGTCGCCGCGTGCACCACCACCAGTCCCGACGTCATCCAGAAGGGTGACGCCCAGCGCCTGTCGACCGTGCAGGATGCCACCGTGCTGTCGGTGCGCGACGTCAAGGTCGACGGCACCCAGTCGGGCGCCGGCGGCGCCACGGGCGCCGTGCTCGGCGGCATTGCCGGCTCGTCGCGTTCGCACGGAGGTGAACAGGCCGCCATCGGCGTGATCGGCGCCGTCGCCGGCGCGGTGATCGGCAACGCAATCGAGCGCAGCGCGACCAGCGAAGACGCGGTCGAGATCCTGCTGCAGATGAAGAACGGCGACCGCCGCGCCATCGTCCAGGCCAAGGCCGGCGAGAACTTCCGACCCGGTGACCCGGTGATCCTCGTGACCACCGGCGGCAAGACCCGCGTCACCCGTGCGCCAGCCGGGACGCAGCCGGTCCAGCCGCTGCCGCCGCCGGTGCAGGGATCTCGCGGCTGAGCCGAGTGCGCCGGCGGCGAGCAGGGCCCCCGCTTTGAGGGCGCCGGTTCCCGCACACATCGGCCCACCGCGGGCAAGGCGCCGCGGCTGGCGTTGAACCTCAGCCGCCCAGCAGGCCCTTCTTCAGGTCACCGTCGGCCGGCTTTTCGCCCAGCCAGATGCGCAGGATCGCGTTGTAGAAGTCCTCGCCCGGAATGGCCGCGCCCTTGGCTTGGCCGTTGACGGTGATTCGCGTGCCGGTCTCGGCGGTGTACTCGATGTTCACCGCATCGCCCTTCTTGACCTCGTCCACCGCTTTGAGCGCCGCATTGAGCGCGTCGATCTGCGGCTTGAAGCCCACCAGTTGCGCTTCAGTGTGGTTGTTCTTCAGGCCATCGTTCATGGCGTCGGCGAAGGAGTCGGCGCTGAGGTTGCGCAGCATCGTCAGCGCCATGCGGCGGGGGCCCTTCTGAGACAGCAACGCGGCGGGGCTATTGCTCTTCTGTGGCACGTACAGCCCGGCCACATAGACCTTGAAGATCGCGCGCGTGCGCACGCCCGCGCCGTTGAGCTGCAGCGCCGCGCTGCCCACCTGCACCGTCGGCTCGAGCTTGACGCCCTCGCGTTCCACCGGCTGCGCGTGCGCAGTCGCCGCAGCGAACGTTCCGACCACGATGGCGGCACCGAGCCGCACCCATACGCTCTTCATGCGTTGTCTCCTGTTGTCCTCGATCGGCACCGGTCGGTCCCGGCATCAAGATAAGTGTGCCAGACGGCAACGCACCCGAAGGATGCGCGTTGACCGGGGCCGGGGGTCACTTGACCAGCCGGTTCAGGCGCTCGGCGTCGAAGACTTCGGCCTTCTGCGCGTCGGCCGGCACGCACTCCTCGTCCGGCAGTTCACGCGCACGGTGCGACAGCTTCTCGATCGCCTGCCACAGCAGGGCAATCTGGTGCTCGTGGCCGCTCGCGTTGTCGATCAGGCCCTTCATTGCCTGGGCCACCGGATCGTCGCCCTGGGTCACCCCGTAGGCCGAGAAGCCCATCTTGGCCGCGGCGGCCTCGCGCTGCGCATCGACGTCAGCCGCGATCACGCGCGCCGGGTTGCCTACCGCGGTCGCGCCTGGCGGCACGGGCTTGACGACCACTGCCCCCGAGCCGATGCGGGCGCCCTCGCCCACCGTGAAGCCTCCAAGCACCTGCGCATTGGCACCGACGATCACCCCGCGCGCGAGCGTCGGATGCCGCTTGGCTCCCTTGACCAGCGCCGTGCCGCCCAGCGTGACCCCCTGGTAGATCGTGCAGTCGTCGCCGATCTCGGCGGTCTCG
>JAOUIM010000352.1 GCA_029884035.1 Aquincola sp.
CTCGAAGAGTTCGATCCGGATCGTCGGCATGTGGGGGGTTCTCCTTCAGTCGTCCAGGCTGCGCAACAGTGCGGGCCATTCGTCAATACCTTCGGGCACGCTGCCGTCGCCGATCCACTGCCGCTGCGTGCGCTCGGCGACCTCGTCGCTGACACAGGCGAGGCTGCCCGCGGCCATCGCCGCGATCTGGACCTGCGCCGCACGTTCGAGCAGGTGCATCAGCACGAAGGCCTCGGCCACGGTGCGGCCGACGGTGAGCGTGCCATGGTTCTCGAGGATCAGACCGTCGAGCGCGCCCAGCGCCGCAACCAGGCGCGCGCGCTCGGCGACGTCGAATGCGAGGCCATCGTAGGCGTGGCGCCCGAGGCGGCGCCACAGGCGCATCGCCGGTTGCGAGCACGGCAGCAGGCCGCCGGGCAACGCGGCGAGCGTCTGGCCCCAGAGCGTATGCAGGTGCATCACGCACACCGCGTCGGGACGCGCCGCGTGCACGGCGCCGTGGATCGCGAAGCCGCTCGGGTTGACCGGCGCGCCCGAGCCGTCGATCACATGGCCGGCGACATCGACCTTGACCAGGTTGTCGGGCCGCACCTCGGCAAAGCGCAAGCCGAAGCGGTTGATCAGGTAGGCGCCGGGCTCACCTGGCACCGACGCCGAGATGTGGGTCCAGACGATGTCGTCCCAGCCACGCCGTGCGGCCAGGCGGTAGGCGGCCGAGAGGTCGCGCCGGGCGGTGGATTCATTGTTCATTCAGTTGACCGGCGCACCGGTCTCGAACCAGCGCTTGATCAGCGCCCGCTCGGCGTCGGTGATCTGGGTGGCATTATTCAGCGGCATGAGCTTCAACACCGCGGCCTGCTGGTAGACCTGCTGCGCGTGCTGCTTGAGCAGTTCGGCGGTATGCAGCGCCACGTTCTTCTGTTGCAGCGTGGCGTTGTGGCACAGCACGCAGCGCTGGTCGACCACCGCACGCACCTCGGCATAACCCGCCGGCTGCGCGGCCACGGCCTGCGCGGCGGCCACCTGTGCGGCGCTCGGCGGCGGCGGGGCGATCCAGAACGCCAGCCCCGCCAGCACGAGGGTGCCGACGACGGCGTGCTCCCACGGCGTGCGTCGGCCCTGCACATGCGCCTTGTGGCGGGCGACGAAGCTGTGGCGGATCAGCGCACCGGCCAGCATCAGCAGCACCAGCACCAGCCAGTTGTGCTTGCCCTGGTAAAGCCAGCCGTAGTGGTTCGACAGCATCGCGACGATCACCGGCAGCGTGAAGTACGTGTTGTGCACGCTGCGCTGCTTGCCGCGCTGGCCATGGATCGGGTCGGGTGTTTCGCAGGCGCGCAGCTGCGCCACCACCTTTCGCTGGCCGGGGATGATCCAGAAGAACACGTTGGCGCTCATCGCGGTGGCGAGCATGGCGCCCACCATCAGGAACGCGGCGCGGCCAGCGAACAGCTGGCAGGCCAGCCACGATGCGAAGACGACGAACACGAACACCAGCGCGCCGACGACCAGGTCGCCGTTCCTGCGCTGGCCGAGCGTGCGACAGATCGCGTCGTAGACGAACCAGAACGCGACCAGGAAACCGAGCGCCGCGGCGATCGCGGCGCCCGCGGACCAGTCGTGCACGCTCTTGTCGACCAGGAAGCTGCCGGCGTTGAACAGGTACAGCACCGTGAACAACGCGAAGCCGGTGAGCCAGGTCGAGTAGCTCTCCCAGTAGCTCCAGTGCAGGTTCTCCGGCAGCGGCCGCCAGCGCGGCGCGACCATGTACTTGTTGGCGTGATAGAAGCCACCGCCGTGCACGGCCCACATCTCGCCGTCGACGCCTTTGGCCTTGAGGTCTTCGTGCTCGGGCTTGGCCAGGCTGTTGTCGAGCAGGACGAAGTAGAACGACGAGCCGATCCATGCGATCGCCGTGATGACATGGGACCAACGCAACAGCAGGTTGACCCAATCGAGCAGATAGGCATCCATCTCGAACGGACTCCTGGCCGCTCACCACCGCGGGCGCTGTGAGCAGTCTGCTGTGCCGCGCCATGGCCCGGGTGCCCCCCGGGCCGCGCCGCTGCGGCGAAGCCGGAACTGTAGCTACTTCAGATCGGCCGCCTTGATCGCGGGCTGCCAGTCGTTGACCTGCTTGGTCACGAAGGCGGTGAAGTCGGCCTGTCCCATCTTGACCGTGGTGATGCCCAGCTCCTCAAAGCGCTTGACGATCACTGGGTCGGCCACGATGCCGGCGATGGCCGCGCCGAGCTTGTCCGTTACGTCCTTGGGCAGACCAGCCGGACCGGAGACGCCGAAGTAGTTCTCGGCCACGAGCTGCGGCAGGCCGAGCTCGGTGACCGACGGCACGTCGGGTAGCAGCGGCGAGCGTGTCTTCGTCGTCACCGCGAGGGCACGGATCTTGCCGTCCTTGACCATCGGCACGAAGGCAGTGATCACGTCGATGCCCAACGGGATCTGGCCGGCGATCAGGTCGGTGGTCATCGGCGCGCCGCCCTTGTACGGGATGTGCGTCATCTGGATCTTCATCGCATCCTTGGCCATCTCGCCGACGATGTGGCCGATCGAGCCGGGCCCGCCGGAGCCGAAGGTGTATCCCGGCGCCGCAGCGGCCTTGGGCAGGTCCTTCAGCGACGCCGGCCCCGTCTTCGGGTTGGCCATGATCAGCACCGGCGCCACGCCCAGCATCGCCACGTGGGTGAACTGCTTGACCGGGTCGTACGGCTTGGTGGGCACCGTGAATGGGCCGATCGAGGTGGGCGTGGAGTTCGACAGCATCAGCGTATAGCCGTCTGGTGCGGCGCGCACCACTTCGAGGCCGCCGATCGTCCCGCCGGCGCCGGGCTTGTTGTCGACGATCACCGTCTGCCCGAGCGCCTTGGACAGCGAATCGCTGATCGCGCGGGCGACGATGTCGCTCGCGCCGCCCGCCGCGAAGGTGACGACGATGCGCACCGGCCTTTCAGGCCACGCGGCTTGGGCGGCCAGCGGCAGGACCAGGGCGGCGGCTAAAAGTGTGCGGCGTACGGTCATCAGGTTCTCCATCGTTGGTGGCGGACAGGCACGCAAGCCGCGTGCCGCGGGAATTTCAGCTTCCTCTGTACGTGCTGTAGCTCCATGGGCTCACCAGCAGCGGCACGTGGTAATGACCCGCAGCGTCGGCGATGCCGAAGTCCAGCGTCACCTGATCGAGGAAGGCCGGTTCAGGCAGCGAAACACCGCGCGCACGAAAATAGGCCGCGACATCGAACACCAGGCGGTAGCGCCCCACGGCCATCGACGCTGCATCGAGCAGCGGGCCGTCGCCGCGGCCGTCGTGATTCAGCATGAACTCGCGCAGGGTCACCGGGCCGGAGGTATCGATCCGCTGCAGGCGCACTTTCATGCCCGCGGCCGGGCAGCCATGGGCAGTGTCGAGAACGTGGGTGCTGAGGTGGCCCATGACGTGTCGGGTGATTGCGCGGTCGATAAAAGTGTATACACTCTTGAATACACGTCAACCCCCGTTTGTCCCGTGCCCAAGGTCGCCGCCAAGCCCAAAGCACCGCTGAAGCTGGTGCGCGCGGCCGCGCCCGAGCCGAGCAGCACGCAGCGCATCGTCGAAGCAATCGTCGAGGCAGTCGTCGAGCGGCGCCTGATGCCCGGCACCAAGCTCGTCGAGGCGCAGCTGGGCGAGCTGTTCTCGGTCTCTCGCACCGTGGTGCGGCAGGCGCTCAACCAGCTGTCACGCGATCGGCTGGTCGTCCTCGAACCCGCCCGCGGCGCCTTCGTGGCGCAGCCCGGCATCGAGGAGGCGCGCCAGGTGTTCCAGGCACGGCAGCTGATCGAGGCGTCGATGGTGCGCGAGCTGTGCGCGCGCATCACGCCGGCGCAGATCGCCGCGCTGCGCGCGCACCTGAAGCATGAACGCGAGGCCGTGGCGCGCACCGATGTCCGCGGCCGCACGCGGCTCCTGGCCGACTTCCACGTCGTTCTCGCCCGCATGCTCGGCAACGAGGTGCTGGCGCAGCTGCTCGCCGACCTGCTGTCGCGCTCGTCGCTGATCGCGCTGATGTACCAGTCTTCGCACTCGGCCGAGCACTCGCAGGCCGAGCACGTGGCCATCGTCGACGCGCTGGAGCGGCGCGACGCACGCGCCGCGGCC
>JAOUIM010000351.1 GCA_029884035.1 Aquincola sp.
GTCAACGGCCTGGCGTCGATCGCCGACGACGATCCGTCGCTCGCGCAGCTGCCGGGCGCGCAGCTCGTGGTGCGTGTGCGCGCGCAGAAGATCTTCCCGAACTGCCCGCGCTACATCCATCGCGCCAATGCGGCCGAGATTTCACCCTACGCGCCGCGCGAGGGCCATGCGCCGCCCGAGCCGAAGTGGAAGTCGATGGACTTCGTGGTCGACGTGCTGCCACGCGGCGGTGCGGCTGGCGGCACGCCCGCGCAGCCGCCGTCCGACGCGAACCCGTGGCCGCGGCTCGCCTTCGCCCGGCGCCGAGGCGGCGTTCAGGCGCTGCGTGACCGCCCGCAGCGCAAGCTGCGTCACACGCCCCGACAATCGACCTTCGCCCGGACGCAGGAGAAGGTGCGTGAAGACCTACGACATCGAAGTGCAGCGCTTGAAGTCGATGAAGCACGACAAGGGCCTGATCGAGCTCGGCATTGATGCCTTGGTGCTGCCTCGTTCCGTTCGCGACGACGAGTCATTCGGCAGTTGCCTGCGCCTGCCCGTCGACCACGCCCGCTCCCTGCTGATCCTGCTGAAGCAGCAACTTGCCGAAATCGACAAATCGCAGCCGCGCAGCCGGCGGTCCGGGCGGGCCTGAAGGGCGCCGGGCGCTGCGCCGCATGCCGGCGTCGCGCCGCTCCTGCGACTGCGATCGAGGCCGTTGAGCAGCCTCAATCGAGCCTGTGGGCACGCCACGTAGTGTGGCGTCGGTGGCGATGGCGCCCGTCGAGACCATCGCCCCGAAAGGCTTTCGATGCGTGCGTCCGGCCGTCGTGGTGTCGCACTCCATGCCGTGGCAGCGCTGGGCATCTTGGTGGTCCTGCTCGGTTGCGCCACGCCCGTCGAACCCGGGTTGACCGACAAGACGACAGGTTTTCCGACCACCACCGACGGCACTGCACTCATTGGCCTGACGCTGTCCAACACCTAACGCGTGATGGCGTTGATCGCTGCGCCTGAGGTCGTCGGCGCTTTCGTCGCGACGACCGATGCGAAGGGCAAGAAAGCGCAGGTGCTGGTGAAGGTCGACAAGCCGTTGTCGAAGTCGGCTGCGGGGGGCAAGCAGGTCGAGGAGCACACGCTGACCATCACGCTACCGCCTGGGACCTATCGGCTTCAATGCATCCAGACCACGGTCGGACAGATGGCATACGGATGCGCACCGGTCTTTGCGGACTTCGAGGTCGTCGCGAGTCGCGTGGCGTACCTTGGGCACATCGATGTCGCGCGGCGCGAGCGCAAGACCGACCAGGAGTTGCGCGCCGGTTCGGTCCTGCCGATCTTCGATCAGTGGTATGCGGGCTACTCCGGCGGGACCTTCGACATCTCCATTCACGACCGCTTCGACGACGACATCGCCGTGTTCCGCAAGCGCTATGCACCCCTGGCCTCGATCACGATCGAAAAGGCGGTGCTGCCGCCTTGGAAACCACCCACCGGCGCCGAGGCGGACATGAACTGACGCATCGCAAGGCGGTCCGCGCGCATACTGCAGCACAACCACCATCGAAAGACCCACCATGTCCAAAGCCACTGCTGCAAGCAGGCATCGAGGTCGCCTGCACGTCCTGCGTGACCGTCAACAGCGCGCCCTGCGCGACTTGAAGCGCGGAGTTGCAGGCGCCGGTGAACGCGTCGTGGCCCACAGCGCGAAGCGGGCTCAGTACCGCGCCGCCAACCCGTAGCGCGCTCGCAGCGAGCCCGGTGGCCGCGTCGGTGCGCCAGCGTACCGACGCCGTCGCCGATCGCCCCTATGGTGAGTCCGTTCACCCAAAGGATCACCATGAACATGCGCAAATCCCTGGCCGCCCCGGCGTTGGCCGCACTGCTGATCATCTTGTCCGGCTGCGCCGTCACGCGCGGGCAGGAGACGGCTGGCGCCTATGTCGACGACACCGCCATCACCACCGCGGTCAAGGCCCGGTTCGTCGACAACAAGGAAGTCGACGCATCAAGCATCAGCGTCGAGACGCTCAAGGGCACCGTGATGCTGTCGGGCTTTGCGAAGAACGGCACCGAGCGGATAACCGCCGAGAGCCTCGCGTGGAAGGTCAAGGGCGTGACACAGGTGAAGAACGAGATCGCCCTGCGTCCTTGAACCGCTGCCCAGTGGACCCGCGGCGGCCGGCACGGCGGTTCGCCGCCTTGCGATCGCCCGCATGGCCTCCGCCGAGAACCGCCTGATCGAACTGCTGCCGCAAGGCGAGCGTCGCCGCCTGATGACGGTGGCCGACCCGGTCACGCTCGTCATGGGTGAGGTGTTGTGCCAGCGCGGGGCGCCCACGCGCCATGTCTACTTCCCGGTCGATGGCTTCATCTCGCTGGTGACGGCCGTCGACGGGCACCCCAGCCTCGAAGTCGGCATGGTCGGCCGCGAGGGCATGCTCGGCGCGCCGCTCGCGTTGGGCATCGGCGCGTCGCCGTGGCGCTCGGTGGTGCAGGGGCCGGGCAGCGCATGGCGCATCGGCGCCGCGCCGTTTCGACGCGTGCTCGCGGCGAGCCCGGCGCTGCAGCGCGCGGTCCACCGTTATCTCTTCGTGCTTCTGGCGCAACTGGCCACGTCGTCGGCGTGCGTTCGCTTCCACGAGATCGGGCCGCGACTTGCGCGCTGGCTGCTGATGACGCAGGACCGCGCGCACGCCGATCGATTCGCGGTGACGCACGAGTTCCTTGCCTGCATGCTCGGCGTGCGGCGCGTCGGTGTCACGCTGGCGGCCGGCGCACTGCGGCGGCGTGGCCTGATCGCGTACCACCGGGGCCGCGTCGGGGTGATCGACCGTGCGGGCCTCGAGGCCGCCGCCTGCGGCTGTTACGCGGCCGACCGCGAAGGCTATCGCGACCGGCTCGGCTGAGCGCTGCGCCGTCGCGGGCCAGTTGGTTCGCTGCCGAACATGGCCACGCAGAGTCGGCGTACATTCGGATCCTGCCGCGCGGCATCGATGCCCGTGCCCCCGTGCCCCGGAGCTCGGACAAGGAGCAACCCGATGGCCAGCGAATCCCTCCCGAAAGACAACCATCTGCTGGCCGCGCTGCCGACCGTGGAGTGGGAGCGCTGGCAGCCGCTGCTGGAGCGGGTGGACCTTCCGCTCGGCAAGGTGCTGTACGAGTCGGGCAGCACGATGAGCCACGTGTACTTCCCGACCACGGCGATCGTCTCATTGCTCTACGTGATGGAGGACGGTGCGTCGGCCGAGATCGCGGTCGTCGGCAACGAGGGCCTCGTCGGCATCGCGCTGTTCATGGGCGGTCAATCCACGCCGAGCCGGGCCGTGGTGCAGAGCGCCGGCAAGGGCTACCGGATGCGCGCGGGCATCGTCAAGGAAGAGTTCGACCACTCGTCGGCGGTACTGCACCTGCTCTTGCGCTACACGCAGGCGCTGATCACGCAGATGGCCCAGACGGCGGTGTGCAACCGTCATCACTCGCTCGACCAGCAACTGTGCCGCTGGCTGCTGCTGAGCCTGGACCGGCTGAAGGGCACCGAGCTGGTGATGACGCAGGAGCTGATCGCCAACATGCTCGGGGTGCGTCGCGAGGGCGTCACCGAGGCGGCGCTCAAGCTGCAGAGCGCCGGCCTGATCCGCTATTCGCGCGGGCGCATCACGGTGCTCGACCGCGGCGGCCTGGAGCAGCGCACCTGCGAGTGCTACGCCGTTGTCAAGAGGGAGTACGACCGGCTGCTTTCCGCGCGGACGGAGGCACCGTCGTGATCCGCCTGCGCATCGCGCTGGAGCTCGATTACGACATCGCCGAGCACGGGTGCGACTTCGTCTTCAACATCCACGCCGCCCACACGCAGCAACAGCGCGTGGTCGCCGAGACGCTCGAGCTGAGCCAGACGCTGCGACCGGTGGTCGAGACCGATCCCGTGACCGGCAACCGGTACCTGCGCGTCAAGGGTCTGCCGGGTGCGCTGAAGGTCAACTACGACGCAACGGTCGAACTGCAGCACCACGTGGCCGAGCCGGGCGGGATCGCCGAAGTTCCGGTCGCGCGGCTGCCGCTGCACGTGCTGAGCTATGTCTACCCGAGCCGCTACTGCCAATCGGACCGGCTGCATCGTTTCGCGATGCGCGAGTTCGGCCACCTGCGGCAGGGCTATGCGCGTGTG
>JAOUIM010000025.1 GCA_029884035.1 Aquincola sp.
CGTGAAGAAGCGCCCGTGGATCCCCAGCGTGGGCACGCCGTCGATCTTGTAGGCCTCGGAAAGCTGCTTGCCCTGGCGGACCTTGGTGGCCACACCGAAGGACTTGTAGGCGTCGACGAACTTGGCGCCGTCGCCGCCCGCCGATTGCACGAAGGCCGCGATATCGGCCTCCTTGTCCAAGCGCTGCCGCTGCACGTGGATGGCCGCGAAGACGCGCCGGTGCAGCGCGTCGGACATGCCGATCGCCTCGAGCGCATAGAACAACTTGGCGTAACCCTCGAACGGCGCGTTGAAGGCGGCGGGCACGCGACGGAACGCCACGTCGGGCGGCAGCTTCTTGATCCACGCCTCGAGGATTGGCTCGAATGCATAGCAATGCGGGCAACCGTACGAGAAGAACTCGATCACGTCGATCTTGCCGCCTGCAGGCACCGCGACAGGCGGGTTCAGTCGGACGTAGTCGCGCCCCTCGACGGGGGCGTTAGCCTGGGCGCGCGCAATCCCGGCAGCCATCAGGGTCATCGCAGCGGTCGCGCGGGTCCAGTCTCGGCGGTTCATCGAATCCATGTTGTCCTTATCCATTCAGTGGGTCGTCAACGTTCAACTCTGACCAGTGCAGCCTCGACGCCGTTGCCAGCCAGCTTTTCCTGCAGGACGTCGGCGTCCTCCTTGCGCTCGTACGGACCGACTCGGACCCGGTAGACCGTGCGGCCCGATTGCTCTCGCTCGGTCACCTTGGCCGTCACGCCCATCAGCCCGACACGCGCACGCTGCTGCTCGGCGTCTTCCTGCCGAGCATACGCGCCGACCTGCACGAAGTAAGTGAACGGGTCGGCGCCCGGTTTGGTGGACCGCGCCGTCGCGGTGGTGACCGCCGACGTGGGGGCCTGCCCGGCGAGGATCGCTGCCGGATCGCGTTTGGAAGACGGGACGCTGGCCGCTGCGGCGGTCGACTTGCCACCAGGCGCGGACAGCGGCGCGACCGCAATGCCCGCGGGCGGCGAAGTTGCCGTCGCACCCGAGGCAGGCACGCCCGGCTTAACCGGGGACTTGCCCGCGAGCGGGGCATTCGGATCCCAGTTCTTGTTGCGCTCGGCCTCGGCCGCGTCCTGCTCGGCCGTTCGCTGCGGCACCTTGTTGATGAACGGCACGGGCACCTTGGTCACGTACAGCGCGACGCCGAGCGCGAGCGCCAGGCCGATCAGCAAACCGACGATCAATCCGATGGCGAATCCGCCGCGCTGCGAGGTCATGTGCCTTGGTGCTCCATCGTATTCTCGCGTTCCATCCGCTCGGGCGCCGAGACGCCGAGCAAGCCCAGCGCGCAGGCCAGCACCTGCGCTGTGGCAGCCAGCAGCGCCATGCGCGCGCGTGCCAGGCCGGCATCATCGACCAGAAAGCGCTCGGCCGCGTAATAAGAATGAAACGCCGCAGCCACCCCGCGGGCGTAGAAGGCGACGTCGTGCGGCGCGAGGCCCGCCGCCGCCCGCGCGAGCATCGCGGGGTAGTCGGCCAGCGCGAGCATCAAAGCGGTCTCGGTGGGAGCGACCAGACGCGACAGGTCGGCGCCAATCCAGGCCGAGGGGTCGCCGCCGCGCTCGCGCCACATCGCCAGGACCGAGCAGATGCGCGCATGGGCGTACTGCACGTAGAACACCGGGTTCTCGTCGTTGCGGGCCAGCGCGAGGTCGACGTCGAAGGTGTACTCCGTATCGGCCTTGCGGCTGATGAGGAAGAAGCGCACCGCGTCGCGGCTGGTCCAGTCGATCAGGTCGCGCAGCGTCACGTAGCTGCCGGCGCGCTTGGAGATCTTCACCTCGGCGCCGCCCTTCATCACCGTCACCATCTTGTGCAGCACGTAGTCCGGGTAGCCAGGCGGGATGCCCAGGCCCGCGGCCTGCAGGCCAGTGCGCACCCGCATGACGGTGCTGTGGTGGTCCGTGCCCTGCAGGTTGATGCACTTGGTGTAGCCGCGATTCCACTTGTCAATGTGGTACGCGACGTCGGGGACGAAATAGGTGTACGTGCCGTCGGACTTGCGCATCACGCGGTCCTTGTCGTCACCGAAGTCCGTGGTGCGCAGCCACAGAGCGCCGTCGTGCTGGTAGGTGTGTCCCGACGCGACGAGACGCTGCACCGTGGCCTCGACCTTGCCGTCGCGGTACAGGCCCGATTCGAGGAAGTAGTTGTCGAACTGCAGCCCGAAGGCCTGCAGGTCGAGGTCCTGCTCATGGCGCAGGTAGGCGACCGCGAACTGCCGGATGCCGTCGAGGTCGTCCGGATCGCCCGACGCGGTGTACGCGCGGTCGTCGGCTTGCACTGTCTTGCCGGCAAGGAAGTCAGCTGCAATGTCGGCGATGTAGTCGCCGTTGTACGCGTCCGTCGGCCACGCTGCATCGCCGGGGCTGAGGCCGTCGATGCGCGCCTTGACCGAGTTCGCGAGCGTGGCGATCTGCACCCCGGCGTCGTTGTAATAGAACTCGCGCGTGACTTGCCAGCCCTGGGTGGCGTAGAGGCTGCACAGCGCATCACCGAGTGCGGCCTGGCGCGCGTGTCCCAGGTGCAGCGGCCCGGTGGGGTTCGCCGACACGAACTCGACCAGCAGGTGGTGGCCGTTGGGCGGCTGATTGCCATAGCGGTCGCCCGCGGCCAGCACCTCGGCCACCACGGCCTGCTTGGCCACATCGGCCAGGCGCAGGTTGATGAACCCTGGGCCGGCAATCTCCAGCGCACCGACCCAGCGCTGCACTGCAGCCTGCCGTCGCAACGCCGAGACCAGACGCTGCGCGAGTTCACGCGGCGGGCTCTTGATCATCTTGGCCAGCGGCATCGCGGCGGTGATGGCCAGGTCGCCATGCGCCGCCTGCTTGGGCGACTCGAACGCCGGCGCGAGGCCATGGCCCGGAACGATCTCATCGAGCGCGCGGGCTAGCGCGGTGAGCAGCTCCTGCTGGGCTTGGATCATGGGCCGATTCTAGAAGCCGGCACCAGGCTCGCATCCGTCCCCGCTGCATGCCACACCGGCGCATTGCGTTCGTGGTGGACATCACGCTAGCCGGCACTCCCTTCCGACTCGGACGTTCGCACGATCGTGCGCCGCAGCTACCCTCGGCAGGCGATGCGCCCCGATACCGAACGTTACCGCCAGCTGCCGCGAAAGATCGGCAAGTACCGTGTGCTCGCGCGCTTGGGCGAGGGCGCGACCAGCGAGGTGTTCCATGCCCGCGACGACTTCCATCGCCGCGATGTGGCAATCAAGTGCGTGCGTCCGCCCAGCGACATCGATGCCAGCGGCGGCGACAGCCAGTTCTACGAGCGCTTCTTCGCGGCCGAAGCGGCACTCGTGGGGCGGCTCGAACATCCGAATGTGGTCCAGATCTACGACGCGGTGGCGGATGTGGAAAGCCCGCATCTCGTGATGGAGTATGTGCCGGGCACCACTCTGAAGAGCTTCTGCCGCGCGGATGCGCTGCTGTCGCTCGAGCAGATCGTCGAGATCGGCTTCAAGTGCGCAATGGCGCTCGGCTACGTGGCGCGGCAAGGGCTGATCCACCGCGATGTCAAGCCGGCCAACCTGCTCGCTGTGATGGATGGCGAAAAGGTGATCGATGTGAAGGTCAGCGACTTCGGCAGCGTGCTGCAGCTCGATGCCGACCGCACGCAAGTCCAGCGCGTCGGCTCGCTGGCCTACATGTCTCCCGAACAGCTCGACGGTGCGGAGCTCGACACGCGCGCCGATATGTATTCGCTCGCCGCCGTGCTGTATCACCTGATCGCCGGTCGGCCGCCGTTCGAAGGGCCGACCCAGGCCGCGCTGATGCAGCAGGTCTTCAATGAGGCCCCGGCACCGCTGGCCGCGCTGCGCGCGGGCGTGCCCGACAGCCTGGATGCCCTGGTGCGCGGCGCCCTGGCCAAGCAACCGGCCGAGCG
The DNA here is from genome assembly GCA_029884035.1 of Aquincola sp. GTDB lineage: Bacteria > Pseudomonadota > Gammaproteobacteria > Burkholderiales > Burkholderiaceae_C > CADEEN01. The sequence goes on from JAOUIM010000025.1 coordinate 3,931, forward strand.
TCCGGCCGACTGGGACGCTTTTGCCCAGTCGCTGGCTGGTGTGATCGCGCGACGTGAGGTGCCGCGCGGCCGCGTGCAGGGCGTGCTCGACTCGGAACGTTTCAGCCTGCTGCGCTCGCTGGAATTCTTCGGCGCCTTCGGCGACGTCGAGCTCTGGGAGGTGGTGCACCGCGCCAAGTGGCAGCGCTTCGCCTTCGGCCACACCCTTTACCGCAAGGGACAGGAAGGCGGCAGCTTCCACATCCTTGCCGCCGGCGAAGTCGAAGTCTTCCGCGACGGGCGCAAGGTTGCCGAGCTCGCGCGCGGCACCTCGGTGGGCGAGATGGCCTACCTGGCGCCCAGCGAGGAGCTTCGTCTACACCGTGCCGACGTGATCGTTTCGCAGCCGTGCACCACGATCTCGTTCACGCCCCAGACGCTGGCGCAGCTCACCATGGGCACCCGGCACCGCTTCGACGACGCCTTCATCAAGGTGCTTGTGCGGCGGCTGCATGCCGCGCACGAGGCGCTCGACCATCCGCGCCGCATCCTTTGAGCCCCTGTTCACCATCGCTGTCCACCGGGCAGCGCGCACGCGCGTTTGATCACTTGCCGGCCTGAACACAAGCTGCTTCAATCCGGCGCGGCAATCGTGCCGATGCCCCCAACCCTAGAGGATCGAGGAGAAACCCGATGAAGCAACTGATGACCGCCGCCGCCTTGGCGCTGGCCGTGTTCGCCGCCCCGACGTTCGCGGCCAGCCATGCCGCGGCTGCCCCGGCGATGGGCGCCAAGCCCGCCGCGTCAGCGCCCGCGATGGCTGCAAAGCCAGCGCCTGCCGCGCCCGCCGCCGCTGAGAAGAAGCCCACCGCCCAGCAGTCGAAGATGGCCGCCTGCAACCAGCAAGCGGGTGAAAAGAAAGGCGACGAGCGCAAGGCGTTCATGAAGACCTGCCTGTCGGCCAAGGCCGATGGCCGTGCCGTGCAGCAGGAGAAGATGAAGGCCTGCAATGCCAGCGCCGGCGACAAGAAGGGTGACGAGCGCAAGGCGTTCATGAAGGAATGCCTCAGCAAGAAGGCCTGATTCGCCTGCCCCCGGGAGCGGCTATCGCCGCTCCCCCTTTTCGCCGCTCCCCCTTCTTCTTGGGGCGACGCCAGTGGACCGGCCAGGCCGGAACCACGGTGTCCGCTGGGCTAACTCAGGCGGCCAGCTTCCAGTAGCTGGGGTCGCCCCAGCTGTGCTTGAGGAAGTCGAGCCACAGCCGCACCCGCAGAGGCAGGTGCTTGCGCTGGGGAAAGACGACGTAGATGCCGTTCGGCGGTGCCGCGTACTCGTCGAGAACGCTGACCAGGCGCCCTTCGGCGATGTCTTCAACGACCTCCCAGGTGCTGCGCCAGGCGATACCCATCCCTTGCACGCACCACTCGTGTAGGACCTGACCGTCGCTGCAGTCGAGCCGCCCGCTCGGGCGCAAGTGCGTGACCGCGCCATCGACGGTGAAGGCCCAGCCCCGCGTCTGGCTGGCGTCCGAACTGAGCGTCAGGCATTCGTGGCGGGACAGCTCATTCGGTGACTTCGGCGTGCCCGCCCGCTTCAGGTACGACGGCGCGGCAACGCACTGGCGGCGGTTGTCGGCCAGGCGCACGCTGACCAGGCTGGAGTCGGGCAGGTCGCCCACCCGCACCGCGCAATCGAAGCTTTCGTTGACGATGTCGACGACACGGTCCGACAGGTTCAGCGAGACGTGAACGTCCGGGTGTTGCGCGAGGAATCTGGGCACCATCGGCGCGACGTGTCTGCGGCCGAAGCCGGCGGGCGCCGTAATCCGCAAGTAGCCACTGGCTTTCACGCCACCGGCGCTGACGCTGGCCTCCGCGTTCGACAGGTCCGCCAGCACGCGCTGACAGTCGTCGAGGAAGGCGCTTCCCTCGTGGGTCAATGTGATTCGCCGCGTGGTGCGCACCATGAGCTTGACGCCCAGGCGCTCCTCGAGTGCGTCGATCCTTCGGCCGATCACCGCCGGGGCCACTCCCTCGGCCTTGGCCGCTGCGGTCAGGCTGCCCTTGGTGGCCACGCCGACAAAGGATTCGATCTGCTTGAGCTTGTCCATCTGTCAGCGCGTGACGGGCTCCTGCAAGGACACCTCGCGGTCCACAGGATGGAACCTCGGATGTCGAAAACCTGACCATTCCACGCCCCGATTTTGCATGGTTGTCACGAATCCAACCCATTCTTGTCGCTTAATGTCGGCCTCTGCGCGCAATAGAGTGAACCCCATGCACCGCCCCAAGGCCGTCCTGTTCGACGCGTTCGGCACCCTGTTCGACGTCTACAGCGTCTCGCACGTTGCCGAACAGCTGTTCCCGGGTCGCGGGGAGAAGCTTGCACTGCTGTGGCGCGACAAGCAGATCGAGTACACGCGTCTGCTCACGATGAGCAACCGCTACATGCCGTTCTGGGACATCACCTGCGCCAGCCTGCGCTATGCCGTCGAGCGCTTCGAGCTGCCGCTGGACGCTGCGGGTGAAGCCCAGCTGCTCAACCAGTACCGGCACCTGTCGGCGTTCCCGGAGAACAAGCCCGTGCTCACCGAGTTGAAGAAGCGCGGCGTTCCGGCGGGCATTCTGTCCAACGGCGATCCGGCCATGCTCGCGGTGGCGATCCGCAGTGCAGGTTTCAAGGAACTGCTTGCGCATGTGCTCTCGGTCGACTCGGTCAAACGGTTCAAGACCGACCCCGCCGCGTACGCGCTGGGGCCCTCGGCGCTGGGCCTGCCGGCCAAGGACATCCTCTTCGTGTCCAGCAACTGCTGGGACGCGATCGGCGCGACCTGGTACGGCTACACGACGCTGTGGGTCAACCGCCAGGGTGCGCCGCTGGAGCAGCTTCACACCGATCCCACTCGAGTTGGCGCCTCCCTCCGCGAGGTGCTGTCCTTCTTTCCCTGAGAACCCGAATGAGCACGACGGACCGCATCACGACCGGCCACCTGCAGGTGGCAACCCCGCTGTACCGCTTCATCGAAGACCGCGTCCTGCCGGGCACCGGGCTGGATCCGAAAGCATTCTGGTCCGGTTTCGATACCCTGGTCCACGACCTCGCGCCGAAGAACTCGGCCTTGCTTGCCGAACGCGACCGGCTGCAAGCCGAGATCGACGACTGGCACAGGGCCAACCCGGGATCGATCGGCGACATGCCCGCCTACCGGGCGTTCCTCAAGCGCATCGGCTACCTCGTCGATCCCGCGGGCCCGGTGCAGTGCGACACGGCCAACGTGGACGACGAAGTCGCCAGGCTGGCCGGACCCCAACTGGTGGTGCCCATCCTCAACGCGCGTTATGCCCTCAACGCGGCGAACGCGCGCTGGGGCTCGCTGTATGACGCGCTGTACGGCACCGACGTGATCAGCGAGGCCGGTGGGGCCGAGAAAGGCACCCGCTACAACCCGGCGCGCGGACAGAAGGTGATCGACTACGCGCGCGGCGTGCTCGACCAGGCGGCGCGCTTGGCCGCGGGCTCGCACCGGGACGCGGCCGTCTATCGTGTCGAGAGCGGCGTGGCGGGCAGCCGTCTCGTCGTGGCGCTGAAGGACGGCACGGTGACCGGGCTGGCGGACGCGGCCACATTCGCCGGCTTCCAGGGCGGCGCCGAGGCGCCATCATCGGTGCTGCTGCGCCATCACGGCCTGCACCTGGACATCCGCATCGACCGCGAACACCCCATCGGTCGGGCAGACGCCGCCGGTGTCGCCGACGTGGTGGTGGAGGCGGCGGTGACGACGATCCTCGACCTCGAGGACTCGGTGGCCGTGGTCGACGCCGACGACAAGGTGCTGGCCTACCAAAACTGGCTGGGCATCCTGCGCGGCACGCTGACCGAGGAAGTCGCCAAGGGTGGCAAGGTGTTCACGCGCCGCCTCGAAGCCGACCGCGTCTATACCGGCGCCGACGGACGGACGCTGGTCCTGCCCGGCCGCTCGCTGCTGTTCGTACGCAATGTCGGCCACCTGATGACCAACCCGGCGGTCCTGCTCCGCGACGGCAGCGAGATCCCGGAAGGCATCCTCGACGCCGTCGTGACGACGACGATCGCCCTGCACGACCTGAAGCGCCTGGGCACCCCCGGCCTGCACAACACGCGTACCGGCAGCGTCTACATCGTCAAGCCGAAGATGCATGGCCCGGCCGAGGTGGCGTTCGCCGTCGAGATCTTCCGTCGTGTGGAGGCGCTGCTGGGTCTGGCGGAGAACACCGTCAAGCTGGGCATCATGGACGAGGAGCGGCGCACCAGCGTGAACCTGCGGGCCTGCATCGGGGCCGCGCGGCATCGCGTGGCGTTCATCAACACCGGCTTCCTCGACCGCACCGGCGACGAGATCCATACCGCCATGCAGGCCGGTCCGATGGTGCGCAAGCCCCGGATGAAGATCGCCAACTGGCTGCGAGCCTACGAGTTCAACAACGTGCAGATTGGCCTGGCCTGCGGGCTGCGCGGCCGCGCCCAGATCGGCAAGGGTATGTGGGCCATGCCCGACCTGATGGCCGACATGATGAAGGAGAAGATTGCGCATCCACAGGCCGGTGCCAACACCGCCTGGGTTCCGAGCCCGACCGCGGCGACCCTGCACGCGCTGCACTACCACCAGGTCGACGTCGCCACCCTGCAAGCGAGCATGGAGGAGTTCGCGCGTGGGCCCAAAGCCCAGATGGTGGAGGACAAGCTGCTGGACGCGATCCTCCAGGTCCCGGTGGCGCTGGTGCCGTTCTGGACGCCGGCCGAAGTGCAGCAGGAGCTGGACAACAACGTCCAAGGCATCCTCGGCTACGTGGTGCGCTGGATCGACCAGGGCGTGGGCTGCTCGAAGGTGCCCGACATCCACAATGTCGGTCTGATGGAAGACCGCGCCACGCTGCGCATCAGCAGCCAGCACATCAGCAATTGGCTGCTGCATGGCGTCGCGACCGAGGCCCAGGTGCGCGCGACCTTCGAACGCATGGCCGCCATGGTCGACCGCCAGAACGCCGGCGATCCGCTGTACCGCCCGATGGCCGGGCACTTCGAGACCTCGATGGCCTACCAGGGCGCCAGCGACCTCGTCTTCAAGGGCAAGGAACAGCCCAACGGCTACACCGAGCCCTTGCTCCATGCGTGGCGTTTGAAAGTGAAGGCGACTCGCGCGTCCTGAACTCTGGCGGCAGCCGCCGCCCCGGAGCCGGGCGCCGACTCAGCTGCGCGCGCGCTCGCGCACGGTTTCGCAGGCCACGCAGCGCTCGGCCCAGGGCTCGAGCCGCAGGCGGTCGAAGGCAATCGCGGTGCCACAGTCGCTGCACAAGCCGAATTCCGGTGCTTGCACACGGGCCAGCGCACGTGACACCTGCCCCTGCAAGGCGATATCCCGATCTGCCATCGCCATGTCGAGCTCGCGGTCGGCCTCGCGCTGCGGTGCGTCGTCAGCGTCTTGCAGCAGGACCTCGCGCGCGTGCTCCACGCGCCCGGCGCCGCCCAGCCGCAATGCAATGCGCCGGTCCAACTCACGCTTTTCCAGCTCCAGGCGTTCCTCCAGGAGCGCGCGCTGACCCGAAGTGAGGGTGGTGACCATGGCGCCATGTTGGTATCGGCCGGGATGCGGTGAATTGACACAACGCAAGCGCGGCGCGAGCACTGCCGGCAGCCCGGTGCCCTGGATCGGCTGCCTAAAATGCCCGCAATGGTCGATCTGCTCCTCGACATCGAAGAACCACCTGCGCCTGCGCCGACCTTGTGTGATGTCCTCGTGGTCGGTGCCGGGCCTGCCGGCAGCGCCTGTGCACAGCAACTTGCGCGCGCCGGTTTCAGCGTCGTGCTGGCGGACCAGCATCAGTTCCCGCGCGACAAGATCTGCGGCGACGGCCTGATCCCCGACGCGCACACGGCCTTCGGGCGCCTGGGCGTTCACCAGGAGGTAATGAAGGCGGCCTATCGGGCCTCGCACGTGGGCTGCCTGGGCCCCAGCGGCGGTCGTGTCGACGTGCCCGGGCGCCTGGCGGTGCTGCCGCGCGTGCAGCTCGACGACATCCTGCGCCGCGCCGCGATGCGGGCAGGGGCGCAGTGGCTGGCGCCGGCCCGCTTCGAGGCGCCGCTGACCGACGGCACACGCGTGACGGGCGGCCTGTTCCGGCTGGAGGACGGGTCGAAACACGAACTGCGTGCCCAGTGGGTCGTGCTGGCCACCGGTGCAGTACCGCAGGCCCTGATGGCCGCCGGTCTTTGCGAACGCCGCACACCCAGCGGCATCGCGCTGCGGGGCTATGTGCGCAATCCGGCGATGGTGGGGCGCATCACAGCGCTCGAGGTCATGTGGCACAGGGCACTGTCCAAGGGCTACGGCTGGATCTTTCCATGCCCCGACGGCGTGTTCAACATCGGCGTGGGCCTCGCGCACAGCCATTCCAAGGCGCAGGACGGTCACGACACGATGGCCGAGGTGAACCTGCGCGACATGTTCAACCGCTTCTGCGCGGTCTACCCGGTCGCGCATGAACTGGTGACGACCGGCGAACGGCTCGCCCCGCTCAAGGGTGCGCCGCTGCGCTGCTCGCTCGAAGGCGCGCGATTCTCACGCCCCGGTCTGCTCGTCACCGGCGAGGCCGCCGGCAGCACCTATGCGTTCACAGGCGAGGGCATCGGCAAGGCGATGGAAACCGGCATCCTCGCGGCGGAAACCATTGCCGAGGCGCGCGATACCTTCCTCACCGACGCACAGGCCCGGGCGAGCTACGAGGCGAACCTGCATGAACTCAAGCCGCGCTTCGAGCTCTACGAGAAGGCCAACCGCGTCAACGACCATCCATGGCTCGCTGACTTGGTGATTTCGCGCGCGAAGAAGAGTCCGCGCATCCTGGCCCGCATGAGCGCGGTGCTCGAAGAAAAGGGCAACCCGGGCAACCTGGTGTCGCTGCGCGGTATCGTTCGCTTGTTCATTCCCATTCCGTAGCCGACGTGGAGGCCACTGGCACGCCGCAGGCGCATGCCCTGCCGAGGCCCGGGGCCTGGCAGCGCGGCGCGGCACTGTCCTGAACCATGTGCCAGCTGCTCGGCATGAACGCCAACGTCCCGACGGACGTGATGTTCAGCTTCGACGGCCTGGCGCGGCGTGCCGATGAGCACAGGGACGGCTTCGGCATCGCATTCTTCGAGGACAAGGGGCTGCGCACCTTCGTCGACCAGCACAGCGCGCGCGAGTCGCCGGTAGCGGCGCTGGTGCGGCGCTACCCGATACGCAGCGACAATGTCATCGCGCACATCCGCAAGGCCACTCAGGGCCGCATCGCGCTGGAGAACACGCATCCCTTCGTGCGCGAGTTGTGGGGCCGCTACTGGGTGTTCGCGCACAACGGCGACCTCCGCGGATTCAGGCCACGCCTGCATGCTGCATTCCGCCCTGTGGGCGACACCGACAGCGAGCATGCCTTCTGCTGGCTGATGCAGGAACTCGCCAAGTCACACGCCAGCGTGCCCACCGTCGACGAGCTCACGCTGACCTTGCGTGAGCTGCTGCCTCAGCCCGCCGCGCATGGCAGCTTCAACCTCCTGCTGTCCAATGGCCAGGCGCTCTGGGCCTTCTGCAGCACGAAGCTGCACGTCGTCGAGCGCGCGCACCCGTTCGGCGAGGCGACGCTCGCAGACGACGACGTGTCGGTGGACTTCGCTGCGCTCACCACGCCCGACGACCGCATCGTGGTCGTGGCCACCGAGCCAATGACCTGCAATGAGCGATGGATGGCCATGCGGCCAGGCGAACTGCGCGCCTTTTCACGCGGAGCGCCATTGACGGTGCACTGAGGCGGGTCCGTGCCTGGTGCGCGATCCGTTGGGCACGTTCCCGCCCAGTCGACTGCCCCCGAATGGGTGCCGCGATGACAGGCGCTAACTGATGGTCACCGCTTGCCGGCCTCGGACGCACTAGGATGCGTGGGAAGAATGCCCATTTCATGTCCGAAGGATTGCGAACCATGAACATCTCGAGTCGGCTTTTCCTGGGTCTGGGAGCGGTCGTTGCATCGGTACTTGTCGCATGTGGCGGGGGCAGTGACGCCACCGGCAGCGGAACGATGCGGCTGGCGCTGACCGATGCGCCGGCCTGCGGGTATGACAACGTCTGGGTCACCGTAGAGAAGGTGCGCGTGCACAAGAGCAGCAGCGCGGGTCCGAACGACAGTGGCTGGTCCGAAATCGTGCTCGCGGCACCGCAACGTATCGACCTGCTCGAGTACACCAATGGCCGCGTGCTTCCGCTGGGCGAGACGCAGCTGCCTGCAGGTACCTACACCCAGATGCGGCTGGTGCTGGCATCTAACACCGGTGCCGATCCGATCGCCAACGCGATCAAGCCTACTGGGGGCGGCGTGACCGCCCTCGACACGCCCAGCGCGCAACAGAGCGGGCTGAAGGCCAACGTCAATCTCACGGTCAACCCGGACACGGTGGCCGATTTCGTGATCGACTTCAGTGCCTGCAAATCCTTCGTCAAGGCAGGCAACTCCGGCAAGTACCTGCTCAAACCGGTGCTGTCGGTCTACCCGGTGATCTCCTCCAAGATCGTCGGCTGGGTCGACACGGGAATAGCCGGCACAGCCGAGGTGTCCGTTCAGTCCCAGGGCGACGTGCTCCGGTCGGCGCGACCCGAAACGACAGCCGGTCCGAACCTCGGCCGCTTCGAGCTGGCCTGGGTTCCCGCCGGAAGCTACGCATTGGTCATCACCGCACCGAACCGCCTGAACGCAGTGATAACCGGCGTGAGTGTCACGGCGGCCGGCACGACGACGATCGGTAACAACGACACGGGACGCCTGACTCCGCCGGCGGCAGCCGCCAGCGCGGTGGTCAGCGGCACTGTCACGCCGAGCGCCGATGCCGATGTGCGCGCGCTGCAGACCCTGAGCGGCGGTACCCCAGTCGAAGTGGCCTATGCCGGCGCCGACGCCACCGATGGCGTCTACTCGATGACGCTGCCGCGCGGCTACCTGCATACGGCGCCGTATGCGGCCGGCGCGACGAGTTTCGTGTTCTTGCCCGATACGACGCCTGTTGACAGCTACGCACTGGAAGCGCGGTCGGGCGGCACGACCCAGTTGCGCGACATCACGCCGCTGCTGGGTAACCGGACGGAGAACTTCACCTTCCCCTGAACGAGCGTCGGGGGGCCGCTCCCGATACGCCGAGGGCCGGAGCCGGGCAACAATACCCGGCACCGGCCCTCGGCCATTGCGCGGTCGTGTTCCATGTCCTCGCCCCTGCCCGTCCCCCGCTTCGACACCTTCTACCGCCATGGTGAATTGACGCGTCTGCTGCTCGACTACGAGCGTGCGGCGCCCGAGTTGGTGCGGGTGACTTCGATCGGCAAGAGCCACGAAGGGCGCGACATCTGGGTCGCGACGCTGACCAACTTCGCGACTGGCGACGACGGCGACAAGCCTGCGTTCTGGGCCGACGGCAACATCCACGCGGCCGAGCTCACCGCCAGCACGACGTGCCTGTATTACCTGCACCACCTCGTGTCGCGGTATGGCTCGGACCGCGAGGTGACACATCTTCTCGACACGCGCACGGTGTACCTGTGCCCGCGCCTGAACCCAGACGGCGCCGAGCTCGCGCTGGCTGACCGGCCGCGCCACATCCGCAGTTCGACGCGGCCCTACCCGTTCGACGAGGATCCGATCGACGGCCTGACGATCGAGGACGTTGATGGCGACGGCCGTGTGCTGACGATGCGCATTCGCGACCCGCACGGCCCGTACAAGAAACACACGACCGAGCCGCGCCTGATGGTGCCGCGCGAGCCGGGCGAGTTTGGCGGCGAGTACTACAGGCTGATACCCGAGGGCACGCTTGCGCACTTCGACGGTCTGACGGTGAAGATCAATCGCGACGTCGAAGGCCTGGATCTCAACCGCAACTTCCCGGCCAACTGGCGTGGTGAGCACGAGCAGCTGGGCGCCGGCCCCTACCCGACCAGCGAGCCCGAGGTACGCGCGATGGTCGACTTCATCTGCCGGCACCCGAACATTGGCGCGGCCGTCAGCTACCACACGCACAGCGGCGTGATCCTGCGGCCGATGGGCACGCAGGCCGACGACGACATGATCCCGGAGGACCTGTGGAGCATCAAGCGCTTCTCGGCGCTGGGCGAGAAGATCACCGGCTACCCGGCAATCAGCATCTGGCACGACTTCAAGTACCACCCGAAAGAGATCGTCACCGGCACGCAGGACTGGGTGTATGAGCACCTGGGCGCGCTTTTCTGGGTCGTGGAGCTGTGGTCGCCAAACAAGGAAGCCGGCGTCACAGATTACAAGTGGATCGAATGGTTCCGCGATCACCCGGTCGAGGACGACCTGAAATTGCTCGCGTGGAGCGACGGCCACTGCGATGGCCGGGCCTATGCGGACTGGCGGCCTTTCATGCACCCGCAGCTTGGCGCGGTCGAGATCGGCGGGTGGGACAAGATGAACTACTGGCGCAATCCGCCGCCGCACCTGCGCGAGCGCGAGGCCGCTCGATTTCCAGCGTGGATGACACAGATCGCCCTGTCGCTGCCCAGGCTCGAGACCCTGCGCACTGAGGTGCGCGCGCTGGGCGCGGACACCTGGCGCATACGCTTCTCGGTAGCCAACAGTGGCTACCTGCCGGCTTACGTGACCAAGCTCGCACTCGAGCGCAAGATCGTGCGTGGTGTGATGTTCGAGATCCACCTGGCCGACGACGATCCCGAGATCAGCCTCATTAACGGCAGCCGCCGCTTCGAGGGCCCGCAGCTCGAAGGCCATGCGCCGAAGACGACGCTGCTGGCCTTCCTGCCGCCCCGCGAGGTCACCGCCGACCGCGCGGTTGCCGAGTGGGTGGTCAAAGCCCCCAAAGGCACGCGCATCGCAATGACCGCCAAGGCCGATCGCGCGGGTGTGGTGCGCAGCGAGGTGACGCTCGACTGACGGCCTGCGGCGGCCGGCGACGCGTCAACAGACTCTTCAATCGGTGGCGCAGTGCGCACGAGACGTGCGTCCTGCCAGGCGTCGACGGCCCCGATCAGCGCACGTTCGCTGCGATCGTCGCGCAGCGAGCGGTGGCGTCACCACGGTCGGCTTGAGCATGCGCAACATGAGCTCGGCGATTGCGTGTATATTTGCATCTGTGCGCAATTACTCAATTAAGGTTCCGGCATGAGCAACACCCGCTACAGCTTCGGCAAGACCGTCTCGCTGCCCTTCGACGCCGCAGTGGCGCGCATCACTGAGGCGTTGGCCGAGGTTGGCTTCGGTGTGCTGACAGAGATCGACGTGGCCGCGACGATGAAGAAGAAACTCGGCACCGACATGCCGCCGTACCGCATCCTCGGCGCGTGCAATCCGCAGTTCGCGAGCCGCGCGATCGCAGCCGAGCCGCAGATCGGCGCGCTGCTGCCTTGCAACGTCGTCGTGCGGCAGGACGCCGCCGGCGCGGTGCGCGTCGAGGTGATGGACCCGCATGCGGTCCTGACGCTGGTCGACCGACCCGAGGTCGCCGCGCTGGCCGCGGAAGTGCGCGGTCGACTCGAGCAGGCGCTGGCGCAGGTCGCGTGATGAGCGAGAGCGTCGCCTTCGACCTCGAGCTGGAACAGCTCTCCGACTACGAATTCAAGGTCAAGTTTGGCGCGCCCGGCGTCGCCGACCTGCTGCTCGATGAACCTGCGCCGCTGGGCGGCGGCAAGGGTCCGAATGCGGCCCGACTGATCGGTGCGGCCGTGGCCAACTGTCTATCGGCCAGCCTGCTGTTCTGCATGGCCGGAAAGTTCAAGCAACGTCCGGGCCCACTGCGAACGGCGGTGCACGGCGAACTGACGCGCAACGAGAAAGGGCGCATGCGCATCGGCCGTATCGACGTCACGATCCGCATGGCGGAGGACGCATCCACGCTGCAGCACCTCGACCGCTGCCTGCAGCAGTTCGAGGACTTCTGCATCGTCACCGAGTCGGTGCGCCGCGGCATCCCGGTAGCAGTACGCGTGCTCGACGCGCACGAGACCGAGGTCTTCACCGCAGGATAGGGACCAAGCACGCCCGGACCCCGCGGCACCTCCGTCGCGTCGAGCGTTCGGTTCGCCGGCGCGGCCTCAGGGCACCAGCCAGATCACCTTCTTGCGCGAGCCGACCCAGGTTTCGTAGTTCGGTCCGTAGACCTCCTCGATGCGGTTGCGCTTGACCTTGAAGGTCGGGGTGATGAAACCGTTGTCCACGCTCCAGGGCTCGGTCACGACCACGAGGCAATCCATCTGCTCGTGCGGGTCGAGCTTCTCGTTGATCGCGACCAGGTGCTGGGTCAGCGAGACCTCGATCTCCTTGCGGCCTTCGGCGCTGCCGGCCTTGGCGATGCCCTCGACGTTGAGCATGGTGATGCCCAGCGGCTGACCGAGGTTGGCGCCCGTCACGGCACAGGCTTCGACCAGTTCGTGCATCACGAGACGGTCCTCGATTGGCGCGGGCGCCACGTACTTGCCCTTGCTGGTCTTGAACAGATCCTTTACACGGCCGGTGATCTTCAGGTTGCCCTCGGCATCGAGCGCACCCTTGTCGCCAGTCTTGAGCCATCCGTCGTCGGTGAACGTTGCCTTGGTCTGCGCGGGTTCCTTGTAGTAGCCGAGCATCACACCCGGGCTCTTCATCTGGATTTCACCACTCGTGGGATCGAGCCGGCTCTGGATACCTTCGTACGGCAGACCGACCGTCCCCGGGCGCTGCTTGCCGGGCAGCGTGGCGTGGCTGACGCCGCAGTTCTCGGTCATACCATAGACCTCGACCAGGTCGAGCCCGAGCTTGTTGTACCAGCGCAGCAGGTCCGGCGGCATTGGCGCCGCGCCGCCCGCAGCAAAAGTGCACTGGTCCAGCCCGAGCGCCTTCAGTACCTTCTTGCGCACCAGCGCGCCGATGATCGGCAGCTTGAGCAGGCGGTCGAGCTTGGCCG
>JAOUIM010000353.1 GCA_029884035.1 Aquincola sp.
CGAGCAGGATCGCGCGGCCGACGTCGCGCCGCGCATGCCCGTAGCGTTCGTGGTCGGTCACGCGGCGAAGCGCGCGCCACGCGGCATGCAACAGGCCGGCGATCAACAGCGTCACACCGGCGATCTCCAGCACGCTGCCCAGCGTGTCGATCAACACATGTTTCATGGCGCGGCCTGCCGGTCTTGCAGGTGGCGGGCCAGCGCTGCGGCCAGCGCGAGCGCGACGCCGATCGTAGTGACCGCGGCCGGCCAGCCGAGCCTCTCGAAGACCTGGCCAATCGCGAACGCACCGGCCAGGCCGCCGCTGAAATAGCTCGCGAGGTATAGGCCGCTGGCCGAACCCGGATCGGCGCTCGCATGGCGGCCGACGAATCCGGTGGCGGTGGCCTGCGCGAAGAAGGTGCCGGCGCCGATCAGGGCCAGACCGAAGACGACGATCGCGAGTTTCGGTGCCAGCAGCATCGGCAGGCCGACGCCAGCAATTGCGAGCGAGGCGCGAAACGCGCGCAGCGTGCCCAGTCGTCCCACCACCCGACCGGCCAGCGGCGTGGTCAGCAGCGAGGGCGCGAACACGAAGTACACGAAGCCGAGCGACATCGGGCCCAGCGCGAGCGGCGGCCGCGCGAGAACGAAGTTCACATAGGTGAAGGTGCCGATGAACGCGAACAGGATCAGGAAGCCGATCGCGAAGCTGGCGCGCAGCGCGCCGTCACGCAGGTGCGTCCGCAACGCGGCCAGCGGCGACATGCCGATGCCGGATGACCGAGGCATCACCATCGAGGGCTGCAGGCTCAACCATGCGAGCACGGCGCCGGCCAGGTTCATCGCGGCAAACACCTGGAAGTTCGCGGCGAGGCCGAAGTGGTCCGCGATCGCCGCCGAGAACAGGCGCCCGAACAGGTTGCTCGCGACGTTGCCGGTCACATACATCGCGAAAGCACCGGCCGCGGCGCGCTCGCTGCAATGCTCAGCCAGGTAGGACAGGGCGAGCGCGAACGCGGTCGCCATGGCCAGGCCCTGCACGACGCGCAGCGCGGCGAAGACGACGAGGTCGGGCGCCGAGGCCAGCGCAAGCGTCGGCAGCGCGAGCAACGCCAGCGCCACCGTCACGCCGAGCCGGCGGTCGATGCGATACCCGGCGAACGCCATCGACAGCGCACCGATCGCCATGCCCAGCGTGCTTGCATTGACCGCCAGCCCCATCGCCGCCGCCCCGACGCGGTAGTGATTCGCCAACGAAGGCAGGATCGCCTGCGTGGCAAACAGGTCCACGAGGGTCAGGAACGCCATCAGCGCGATGGCGGCGTTTCGTCGCCAGGCGCGCCGATCCGGCGGCGCATGGGAAACCGTCATTGCGGGCGAATGCATGGTGAGGGCCCTGGGTCGTTGGACGAGTGACGCGAACGAACTCCGCGAGCGAGGCTGCGGGTCCTGCCGGCTCGGGCCACGGCCGCCGCGCTGTCGAGACGGCGCGGCGCCGCCGCTTCGGGGCGGACGTGCCTCACATCATGTGTTCGTCCTTCTTGTTCTCGACGCGGAACAGGTCGAACGAATAGATGACCACCGGCGTCGTGCCGTGGTTCTTCCACCAGTGCTGGGTGGGATTGCGCTCGGCGGTGATGTCGCCGGCCTTGTGCACGATCGGCACCGCGCAGGTGCTGGCGTACTCGGTGATCTCGCCACTGGAGATCAGGATCAGCGCCGGACGGTCGGCATGCGCGTGCCACGGCACCACGCCGCCGGCGCCGACGTCGAGGCGTCGCGCGCGGAACAGCCGTCCGCTGATCGCGACCGGCTCCTTGGCCAGTTCGGTCGCGGTCACGACCTTGTCGGTCACGTCCTTGGCCGGCTCGGCCTTGGCCATCGGTTGGCCCTTGCCGTCGGCGACGACCTTGTCGGCCGGGCACTCGCCGGCCTGTGCGCCGATCGAAGCGGCTGCGGCCAGCAGCGCAACGGCGGCGATGGCGATGACACGCCGCTTCTGGCGAGCCGAGGTGGTGGAAATCACGTTCATGGTGGGTCTCTCCTGGTGGGTTGTGACAAGGCGGCGTCGGCCGCGGCGGGAAATCAGTGCGCGGTCCATCCGCCTTCGATCGGCAGCACGGCGCCGGTGATCGAGGCGGTGTCGCGCCGGGCGAGGAAGGCGACCAGTGCGGCGACCTCCTCGACGGTGACGAATTGGCGTGTCGGCTGCGCAGCGAGCAGCACGTTGCGCACCACCTCGTCCTCGCTAATGC
Organism: Aquincola sp.; assembly: GCA_029884035.1. Classification (GTDB taxonomy): domain Bacteria; phylum Pseudomonadota; class Gammaproteobacteria; order Burkholderiales; family Burkholderiaceae_C; genus CADEEN01. Next base: position 2,238 of record JAOUIM010000353.1, read on the forward strand.
CGCGCGCACGGGCGGTGTCGGGGATCTGCTTGCGAACCAGCGGCGTCAGCACGTAGCCCGGGCACACCGCGTTGACGGTAATGCCCTGCTCGGCGACTTCCAGCGCCACGGTCTTGGTGAGCCCGGCGATGCCATGCTTGGCTGCGACGTAGGCAGATTTGTACGGCGAGGCCACCAGCGCATGGGCCGAGGCCACGTTGACGATGCGTCCGAACCCCTGGCGCTTCATTGCCGGCAGCGCATGCCGGATCGTGTGGAAGGCCGCCGACAGGTTGATGGCGAGGATCGCGTCCCATTTGTCGACCGGAAACTCGTCGATCGGCGCCACGTGCTGGATGCCGGCGTTGTTGACGAGTACGTCGATCCGGCCGCAGCGTTCGATGGCGCCACGGACCATCGCTTCGATCGCATCGGGGCGCGACATGTCGGCGCTGTCGTACGCGACGTCCACGCCATGCTGCGCCGCGAGCCGGGCGCGGGTGTCCTCGATGTCGTGGGGCGCGCCGAAGCCGTTGATGACGAGGTCGGCGCCGCCGGCGGCCAGCGCTTCGGCGATGCCCAGACCGATGCCGCTGGTGGAGCCCGTGATCAGGGCGAGGGGGCGACTGGCGCGATGCGTCGATGACATGGGTCAGGTCCTTGTGCGTTGAAGGCGCGCTGCTGGTCGCGGCGCACGGGTTCGTCAGCACAGGGCCGGATTTCTTTCATCGCGGCGATCGACTTTTTGTTCGCGCGCCGCTGTAAGGCGCGCGCAGGATCCTCGACTGAGGCCGCGCTTCAGCGCTCGTCGTCGGGGATGTCGTCGCGCTCGGCGGGGCCGGCCTTGCGCATCAGCCGGCGCAGCAGGTCGAACTGCTGCTCGACGTTGCGGCAGGCCTCGCACACCACCATGTGCAGGCGCAGGCGCGTTCGCTCGGCCGGCGGCATCTGGGCATCGAGCCCATCGCTGAGGATGCGCGCGACCTGCTTGCAGGTGAGTTTGTCGGTGCTCATGAGGTCGTGCGCTGGAACCAGTTGGTGTCGAGGCAGGCGCGCAGCAGCATGCGGGCGCGGAACAGCATGACGTGGCAGTTGTTGGCGGTGATGCCCAGTTCGTCGCACACCTCGTGCGTTTCTTTCTCGAGCCACTCGCGCATCATGAACACCCGAGCCAGCCGCGCCGGCATGTTTTCGAGGCAACGCTCGAGCACCTTCATCATCTGAGCCTGTTCGACCGCGCGTTCGGGCTCGACCCAGGCCACCGGCCGCTCGCACCAGTGCCCGGTCTCGTTGAACAGCGAGTCCAGCGCCTCGTCGAGCGACTGCTCGTCCAGCGGTTCGATCGCGACCTCGCGGCTGCAGCGGCGGATCTGGTCGACCAGCTTGTGCTTGAGGATGCCGGTGGCATAGGTGCGCAGCGAACTGCCACCGCGAAAGGCGTCGGGCCTTTCGAGGATCGCCAGCAGCGTGGCCGAGACCGCATCCTCGGCGGCGGCTTGATCGCGCAGTTGCAGCTTGGCATAGCGGAGCAGCGGCTTGTGCAGCGCGGCGAGCTCCCGTTCGAGCGGACTCATGGCGCGCCATTCTGCGATGAAAGCGGAACGGTCGCCATCGCTACACTGCGCCGACCTGTTCCGCCGCACCCCGAGCCATGCCCATCTACCGCCTCGGCGACTTCGAGCCGCAGATCCACCCGAGCGCCTGGATTGCCGACACTGCGGTGCTGATCGGCCGCGTCGTGCTCGGGCCGGGCGCGAGCGTCTGGTTTGGCGCGGTGCTGCGGGGTGACAACGAGCCGATCGTGGTTGGCGCCAACAGCAACGTCCAGGAGAGCACGGTCCTGCACACCGACCCCGGCTACCCGCTGACGGTCGGCGAGGGGGTGTCGATCGGCCACTTGGCCATGCT